>NZ_QIMI01000086.1:0-7592 GCF_007050195.1 Sulfolobus sp. B1
CTTCGTAAACCGTTACTGGATTATTTGTCATCTTATCGGCAACGTTTATAGTAGACATCTTATAAAGATCTCCTTGAGTACAAACGTTTCCACAATATTCTAAGGATAAACCTAAAAGATCTCTGGTAGTTAAGAGCCCCTCTATTTTCTCGTTAGCCACAATAATCCTGCCTATTCCTCCCTCATTTATTTTCTTAAACACGATACCTAACTTGTCTTCTCTGCTCACAATCGGGGGATTTACTACCATTAAAGTCTTAATATTCACAATTAGTATCTTACAATATTCCCTATTAAATATATTCATTACAGAGATAAATCAAATTCAGCTATCTACTTTATTTAACTTAAAACTAATAAGTTAGAGTTAGGATGTTAACTTGTATCTCTATAGTCCAAAAAGGAAATCAAGTGTTATTAATATATAAGAAGAGAGGATTCGGTAAAGGACTTTATAATTTCCCCGGAGGTAAGTTTGAGGCAAATGAAAATGGAGAGGAATGCGCGATAAGGGAATTACGGGAAGAAACTGGTATAGTTGCGAAAAAGGCCGTGTATAAGGGGAGAATTACTTTCGTCCTAGACAGTGAGATAGCCCAACTTATGGAAGTCTATGTAATAAATGATTTCGAAGGACAGATAAGGGAAACTGATGAGGCTGTACCATTATGGATTGACGTTAATCGGATTCCATATGATAAAATGTGGGAAGACGACAAAGAATGGGTTAGATTAGTTTTGGATGGATATAGTATTGACTGCAAATTTTATTTTTCTGACAATTGGAAAATATATAATGGAGGATCGTGTAAAACATTTAAATAATTAGAGTACAAAATTTTTATATGAAAGCAGTAATAGTTAGACCCCCTAATAGAGGAATCGAAGTGAAGGAAATCGACTTAGGGATTAAGCAACCTAATTCTAATGAAGTTTTAGTAAAAACGTTATTCACGGGTATTTGTGGAACGGATAGAGGTATTGTAAACGCACAGTTAACATTTTCGAGATCTCCAAAGGGGAAAGACTACTTAGTGTTAGGTCATGAAGGATTTGGACAAGTCGTTGATGTCGGAGATGGGATCAAGGAGATCAAAAAGGGAGATTATGTAGTTCCGATTGTGAGAAGGGGTTGTGGTAAATGTTCCAACTGTTTAGTCGGTAGGCAGGATTTTTGTGAAACTGGTGAATTCGTAGAAGCCGGTATTAGAGGTCATGATGGTTTCATGAGAGATGAATTTATTGAAAAAGAGGAATATTTAGTTAAAATACCATCGGAGATAAAGGATATCGCAGTGCTTTTAGAACCTTTATCAAATGTGATAAAAGCATATAACGAGTTAACTTTTGTACAGAGAAGGATGATATGGTGGTGTAAAGAGGGAAGTTATTCTTGTAAAAATGCTGTTATAATTGGCTCTGGTCCAATAGGTATTCTTTTTGGTATGCTTTTCTCTTCACAGGGTTTTAATACTTATATTTTAAATAGGAGAGATCCATCTGCAGTAGAAGAATATATCACAAAAAAAGCTAATATTGAGTTCGTAAATACGCTGAAGACTCCAAGTTTATCGCTTAATATAGACGTTTTAGTAGATACTTCTGGTCATCCGTCGGCTTTTATCCCACTAATGAAACTACTTAACAAAAACTCTGCAGTGGTACTGTTTGGTACAACTGGTGGGGAGAAGTCAGAAATCACTGCTGATTTGGTTACATTTCTAGTTGAAAATAATATATTGCTAGTTGGTAGTGTTAATGCTAGCAAAAAGGATTTCATGGATGGTGTAAACTATTTAACGGTATGGAAGAATATTTATGGTGATTCTCTGAATAGGATGATAACAAGAGTAGTTAAGGCTGAAGAGGCTCCCTCAGTTTTGTACAAAAAATCTCCTGGCGAGATAAAAACTGTAATATCATGGGCTTAATTGATGTTTAAGTTCTTCTATAGCTCGTTTTATCTCTTCCATTGATGCTTCGTCCTCAAGTGTTGAGATGTCTCCTGCACTAGATCCTAACATTACAGCCTTTATTACTCTTCTCATCACCTTGCCGGACCTAGTCTTCGGCAAAGCTTTAACGAAATGTATATCTAAAACTACTATTGGTCCCAGTATCTTTCTTACGTGTTCTTGAATACTATTAGCTAACTGAGGTGAAGGTTCATATCCTTGTTTTAAGACTACGAATGCATGAGCTACCTCTCCCTTTACTTGATCTGGAATCCCAATTACGGCAGCCTCGGCTACAGATTGATGTGAAGTTATAGCTGATTCTATCTCGCCGGCTCCTAACCTGTGTCCAGCTATCTTTAACGTTTCATCGGCTCTACCAGTCACCCACACGTATCCTTCGGAGTCTATCATAGCAAAGTCACCAGTATAATAAATGTTAGGGAACTTATTGAAGTAAGTCTTTATGAGCCTTTCACCATTATTATCATTCCACATCCCTATCATCATACTTGGTGGGAATGGTGGTTCCATAACTAAATATCCCCTTTCATTTACTATCTCTTCTCCCTTATCATTCAATACTTTAATCTTATTTCCCGGTAATGGAAATCCTGATGAAGGTCCAGACTTCATAGGTAAGTATAATGGATAACCGGGCATATAGCCAATATTTGGAGCACCGGTTTCAGTTTGCCACCATTGGTGAGACATATAAACTCTTCCTCTTCCAATGCTTTCTAAACCAAATTTCCATGGAGCATAGTTTAACGGTTCCCCATTAGTAACGATGATTCTAAGTGATGATAAATCGTGAGCTCGTATATAAGAATCACCATACTTCATCAAGTATCTTAAGAATGTAGCAGAGGTTCCAAATGTGGTAACTCCATATTTTTCAATTAGTTCAGCCCATTTATCTGGATAAGGATAATCTGGAGCACTTTCATAGACAACTACGGTCCTTCCCATGATTAAGGGGGAATAAGTTATGTAAGAATGTCCTACAATCCAGCCAATATCCGAAGTGTTGAACAAAACATCATTTTCTTGGCTTAATCCATAACTCCATAATAACATAGCTGAAGTACCTACTAAAAACCCCCCAGTTGAATGAACTATTCCCTTAGGCTTTCCAGTAGTTCCCGATGTATAAAGGATAAACAAAGGATGAGTGGACTCTACTGGCTCTGGCTCAATATACTTATATTTTCCTATCTCGTCAAAGAAAACATCTCTTCCTTCCTTAAATGGTATCTCAATTCCAGATCTTTTATATACTATAACATTTTTTACTGAATTGTTAGGAATTTTAGTAAAGGCTTCATCGACAACCTTCTTTAACTCTACTATTTTTCCCCTTCTATAGTAAGCATCAGCAGTTATCACTAATTTAGATTCAGCATCGCTTATTCTATCAGCTAATGCTTGAGAGCCGAAACCGGCGAAAACTACACTATGAATTGCTCCGATTCTTGCACAAGCAAGCATTGATATTATTCCTTCTGGTGTCAGTGGCATGTAAATTGTCACTCTATCACCCTTTTTGACACCTAATTCTCTAAGGGCATTACTCCATTTATTTACTTCATAAAACAAGTCTTGGTACGTTAATACTTTCTTTTCTCCCCTTTCAGATTCCCAAATTATGGCAGCTTTGTATTTTTTATTACTATTGAGATGTCTATCTATAGCATTGTATGAAGCATTTAACTTTCCACCAACAAACCATTTTGTTAATACTTCTTGCTTAAAGGTCTCTATCCAAGGCTCATACCAACTAATTAGCTCATTAGCTAATTTACCCCAAAAACCAGCTGGGTCTTCAACACTCTTCCTGTATATATCCTTATAGAGCCTTTGATTGTAATCAACTTTTTCCACTATCTCTTGTAATTCCTTAATTGTTCCAGAAATTTCTTGAGTCATATGGAATCATATAAATTTGTTTATATCATACTAAAAAACCTTATTCCCCACTATTTAGATTAATTAGAACATTCAAAAATGTCCATACTTTCTGACGAGCTAAGCTGTCAAACCATGAGAGGGAGAAAAGTCAAAATTTATTGAGGATTTGATTTTGTTATTTTTTAATCTATTAATTTATATCTTAATACTTTATGGGATTTATTTCAAAATAGCTTTATCAAGTTTTTCAGGTTCAAATTTAGATATGAAGATTTCTTCATTGCCATATTTTGAAAAATGGTTAATTTTAGGTATAATCCTAGGAGTCGTTATAGGGTTACTTGTAATATTATTTTACTTCTTACTTAACCTTTTTACTCATATATTTTTAATGGATTTCGTTGAAATTTCTTATCCGTATCCAATAGGTGAAGGTGGTTCCTTAAATTTCGTATTTAGAACTGGAAGGTATATTCTTATACCAGTTTCCCTAGCGATCGGAGGCTTATTATCCGGTTTGATAGTATATTTTTTCGCTCCGGAGACAGCTGGAAGTGGAATTGACTATGCTATTTCCTCTTATCATTACAGACAAGGTAAAATGAGGTGGAGAGTAGTTCCAATAAAAATAATTGCTTCAGCAATAACCATGGGTTCTGGCGGAAGCGCGGGTAGTGAAGGTCCGTCAGCTCAATTCTCAGCTGGAATTGGATCAGTAATCTTAGACTTATTAAGATTGTCACCAGAAGATAGAAGAAGAGCTGTCGCAGTGGGAATAGGAGCTGGAATTGGTATAATTTTTAAAACACCAATTGGCGGAGCGTTACTAGCTTCTGAGATCCTTTACAAAAGGGATTTAGAACCAGAAGTAATATACCCCGCCTTAGTAGCTTCTGCAATTGGCTATACAATATTTGGATTATATGCAGGGTTTGAACCTATATTTGGATATTACTCAATTCCCTTTAATCCATTAAGGCTTCCAATGTACGCAATCATAGGAATAATTTCTGGCTTGTTGGCAATACTATATGTGAAGACGCTTAATGGAGTTAATACCCTCTTCGTAAGAATGAAAAAAGTTCCTAATTATTTGAAACCTTTAATAGGCGGTGGATTAGCTGGGTTAGTAGCATTGATGGCTCCAGAGGTTTTATCTACCGGAGAAGGATGGATAAACTTAGCCGAATATGGGAAGTTCTCAGCTTTTTATTCTCCCGTTCTCCCATTATTAGCTCTTTTAGTATTGCTTCCTATTTTAAAAATACTAGCAACATCTTTTACAGTTAGCTCTGGTGGTAGTGGGGGTGTCTTCATACCGGGTTTATTCATTGGTGCTTTTATTGGGGCTGATTTTGGCTTAGTTTTCCATTACTTCTTCCCCAATGTAGCCTCTTCCTTAGCACCATTTGTAATTATAGGTATGATAAGTTTCTTTGCAGCAGCTGGCAAGGTTCCGTTATCTGTTCTCATAATGGTAACTGAGATGACTGGTAGTTTACAGCTATTACCTGGAGCTATGATAGCTGTAGCGCTATCATATTTAGTATCAGGTAATTATACGATTTATCCATCTCAGTTGACTTCTAGAAGAGATTCACCAGCACATAGATCAGAGTATGAAACACCGATCCTTACACTAGTTAAAGTTTCCTCGTGTAAAATAGACGATATTAAGGTTAGATTTCATGATACAGTAGAAAATGCATTAAAGCTAATGTATGAGAGGAATTATCTAAGTTTACCGGTAGTTGATGATAATTCCAACTTCATCGGGGTCGTGTATTTAAAGGAGATTGAGGATAAACCATTAACAGATATGGTAGGCAAATACGTAGTTAGGGGAACCCCTTATGTTTCGTTAAGCTCTTCATTAGAGGAAGCCTTAGAAATACTAGCTAAAAGTAAATGTATTCCAGTGGTAGATAAAAACAAACTTTTAGGGATAGTAACTATTGAATCAGTTTTACAAGCTTATGAAGAAGAAGCTAAAAAGGTAAGACAAAGTAGTAAGTTACAATAATGGTCTTCTTCTAGAATGTTTACCACCTTGTCCCTTAAATCTTTCCTCTTCCCAAACGTTTCCACGCTCATGATAGCCTCTTTCTTCCCAATAACCGTCTACGTATTCTTTCAAAAACTCTATTTCTGTTAACCATTTAGCACTCTTCCAACCATATAAATGGGGTATTATTGGTCTAGCTGGAAAACCATGTTTTAGAGGTATTTTATCACCATTCATCTTCAATGCTATGATTACATTTTCCTTTAATACATCATCATAAGGTACAATTGACGTATATCCGTCTAAGCTATAGAACATAACCCATTTGACTCCTTCCCTAACCTTAGCTAAGTCTATAATTAACTTGAAAGGAATCCCTTCCCATTTAACCTCCTTAACTGACCAGCCTGTAACACAATGGAAGTCTTCTACTATTTCCTTCATTGGCATTTTTAGTAAATCATCGTAAGTGAGTGATACTTGATTCTCAACCTCTCCACTAACCTTAAGCTTGTACGAGTTTAAATTAACTTCAGGTAGTCCAAATTCAGCATACACTATAAAGTTTCTTACGTACTTCTGATTAGGTGGTATTTTTAACTCTTGCATAATGCTAGATTTAATAACTACAAATAAAAGCTTGAGTTAGAAAAATTTTAATATAGTTCGTAACAAAAAAGGAAAGAAGAAGGATGTTCTTAAAGTAATGATAGAATTAATTCTAATTTGCATGAATTTTTGCATTATAAAGTAAAACGTTCTATTAGTGACTTTTACAGTTGCCGTTATTAAGCTATGTTTTAAGTCAAACTTATTGAAGATCCTAAGCTACTGTATATTAATGATCCAATTTTACATATTCGAAACTTTACTACATTTTCATGCAAACTGGTGAGTGTGATGCATTAATAATTAATTTACTAAACAAATATGATCACAATAAAGAGTGAAGTATATTATGATCGAGATTGTGGTATATATTATTTACTAGCTAAAAATCTTGATAAAGTTAATATTCCTACTATTCCTGCGAGGATTAGTAAGTTCGTTATACTGGTGTTAGCGGAGAAGAGTTCTAGAATTATTTCTCTAACTACAAAAGATATTCCAGCGTCAATAACATTTGCTATACTTCTTTCTTTTCCAGATAGATAATTATTTACAGCTATATACAACTCAAGAAAGACCAATATTAGAAGGGATCCTATAATAGTCGAGTTTACTAAGTCAAGTATATTTAACTTTATGACATCTGACACTATTTGAAGTACTGTTAAAATTACTTGGAAAATGATGCCCAATAATAATATAATTCTTATTATATATCCAACAAATTTTATTATATCCTTATCATTTATACCTCTCATTGTGAAAGACTTATATTTTAATATCAAAATATAGTTTATGAAAATCAAGGAAATTGAACCTATACTTCTTACCCACAAAGAGAAGGGAAGTGCTACATGGGCTTCTAGTATGATTATAGTAAGACTAACGACAGATAATGGAATGGTAGGTTATGGGGAAGCAGTACCTACGTTGAGAATAATATCAGTATATAACGCTATAAAGCAGGTCGCAAAAGGATATATAGGTAAGGAAGTTGAAGAGGTTGAAAAGAATTATCATGAATGGTATAAACAAGATTTTTATTTACCTAGATCATTTGAGTCTGTTACTGCTTTGAGTGCTGTTGATATTGCTTCTTGGGATGTTATTGG
>NZ_QIMI01000087.1:0-7259 GCF_007050195.1 Sulfolobus sp. B1
GTAACTGATCCATCTTCATTTATATCAACTTTTTTGATATTCTTATTCTCCTGCAGCAGTTTAGACGGCTTAACACAACTAATACCCAGTTCGTTACATATTCCCTCAACTATTTTGTCTAAACTCCATAATGATAAGGGCGATTTAAGTTTTCTAATGAGTACTATGTCAGAAAGTTCATTGCATATGTTGATGGAAAGTCTTGTGCATGTTTCCTTAATTTCCTCTATTTTAATTGGTATATTGCCATTTGACTCACAAGATTTCCACTGAACTAAATTCCTTAATGCTCTAAATGAGTTTTCCACCGTAGAAATCTCGTCTCGACGTATAAAAGCTGTTATCGACAGAGACAAGAAGGGAAGAATTGCCTTTCTTATCCTTTCACAAGTGAACTTTGAAAGATTAAATCTTATATTAAATGGAAACTCTCCACATATAACATTTGAGTCGTAAAGAGCATAATAACATATTGGGTCTCCTTCTTCGCATATTCGCTTGAAATTGTACTCAGATAATACTATAGGAGAATATCCGAAACTAGCTAACTCGACTAAAACGCTTTTATCGTTTGAAAGAGCCAAAATATTAATATCAGATATTCCTTCGACAAAATCCTCTTCCCTAGTATAAGAGCCGAAGAATGCTAGAACCTTAACCTTCTTACAAATTTCTAATAATTCACTCACAAAAATCTCCTTAGACGGAAAATTATTATAATTACTGCTAAGCATCAGATGGTTTAAAACTTAAACTAAGAGGAGAAGCTTTACAGAATAAGAAATCTTTACCATTTATGACAGGAAGGAAGTCAGTATATCGCTAGTCAAAAATTTTTAAAATCTATTAAAAATACTGGAATAATGTTTGTTTTCAGAAGTTTCATAAGCATCTCGTAGATTAGGTTTTTTAAAGCGGAAGATAAATATTAAAACATGCCAAGTAAGTTTTTATATAAGAATACTGAATTATACTACTATCCTCTAAAAGAATTGGAGGAAAAAGGATATAAGATTAGCGATCTACCTTATTCAATAAGAATATTAATAGAGAACGTTTACAGAAATCTAGACGGAAACAAGATAACTCAAGAAGATTTAGATGCAATAGCTAATTGGAAAGTAGGAAAAGAATTCGCCTTTATGCCTACTAGAGTTGTGATGCAAGATTACACTGGAGTTCCCTTGTTAGTTGATTTAGCAGCTATGAGGGATATAGTCAGAAAAATAGGAAAAGATCCAAAGATTATAAATCCCGTAATACCTGCTGACTTAGTTATAGATCACTCAATCCAAGTGGACTACTTTGGAACGATTTATTCATTAGATTTTAACATGAAGAAAGAATTCGAGAGAAACTATGAAAGATATCAATTTCTAAAGTGGGCACAAGGCTCTTTTAGAAATTTAAGAATTGTCCCACCTGGAAAAGGTATAATCCATCAAGTGAATTTAGAGTATCTAAGTACGGTAGTCACTAAGTCTGAGGTCAAAGGCGTTTTAACGGCATATCCAGAGGTAATTATAGGAACAGATTCTCACACTACTATGATAGAGGGTTTAGGAATCTTAGGTTGGGGAGTAGGAGGATTAGAAGCAGAATCTGTTCTCCTAGGCGAGCCATATTACATGAACGTACCAGAAGTAATCGGAGTGAGATTAACTGGTGAGATTCAAGAAGGAGTTACTCCGACAGACGTCGTATTGTATATTACGGAATTACTTAGAAAGAAGAATGTTGTAAATAAGTTTGTAGAGTTCTTTGGACCATCATTATCACTTCTATCAGTACCTGATAGAGCAACAATAGCAAACATGGCTCCAGAGTACGGAGCTACTGCAGCTTACTTCCCCATAGATGATGAAACCATAAAGTATCTAAAATTAACTAATAGAGATGGTGATTTCGTTAAAACATATGCCGAATTACAAGGATTATTTTACAATAACATGTTAAAAGTTAGATATTCTGATGTTGTTGAAGTAGATTTAAGTAAAATTGAACCTTCAATAGCAGGACCGAGAAACCCAGATGAGAGAATAGCATTGAAAGATGCTCCTAACAAGTTGAAAGTTAAAGAAAAGAAGAAAGGTAGGTTCATAGAAGACAATAATGTAGTATTAGCCGCTATAACGAGCTGTACAAATACTTCAAATCCTACTGTCATGTTAGGAGCTGGAATCTTAGCTAAAAAGGCTGTAGAGCTTGGGTTAAGAGTTCCTTCGTACGTAAAGACAAGTACTGCCCCAGGCTCTCCGATTGTTGCAGAATATTTAAAGGAGACTGGATTGTTACCATACTTAGAGGCTTTAGGCTTTCACATTGTAGGATTTGGATGTACTACTTGCATAGGAAACGCTGGACCATTACCTAAGCACATTGAAGACGATATCAAAAACAATGGAATAGAGGCTTATTCAGTGATCAGCGGGAATAGAAACTTTGAAGGGAGAATAAATCCACTATTAAAAGGAACTTTCCTAGCCTCACCAATCCTAGTAGTTGCTTATGCTTTAGCTGGAAGAATTGATATTGACTTCTATAACGAGCCAATAGGCTATGATCCAAATGGCAAACCAGTTTATTTAAGGGATATTTGGCCAACTATGAAGGAAATTAAGACTTACATGAATTTAGCCTTAAACCCAGAAATTTATAAGAAAAGATCTAACATATTTGAAGGAAATGAGTTATGGAACTCACTAAAGGCTCCACAAGGAGATGTTTATAATTGGGATGAGAAATCAACATATATTAGATTACCACCATGGTTCGCTGAAAAGGAAGAAGAATTGAATGATGTGATTAACGCTAGGATTCTTCTCCTTCTAGGAGATAAAGTAACTACAGACCACATTTCACCAGCAGGTCCTATAACGCCAGATTCTCCAGCTGGACAATACCTTAAATCATTAGGGGCTTCTGAGTTAAACACCTATGGTGCTAGAAGGGGAAATCATGAGGTAATGCTAAGAGGAGGGTTCTTTAACCCAAAGCTTAAGAACCTATTAGTAGATAAAGAAGGAGGTTATACAAAGCATTTACCTGAAGGTAAAGTAATGAGTGTATATGAGGCAGCAATGCAATATAAGAAAGAGGGAGTACCACTGGTAATTGTAGCAGGTAAACAATATGGAAGCGGGAGTTCAAGAGATTGGGCTGCAAAGGTTACTAAGCTTTTAGGCGTTAAAGCAGTATTAGCGGAGAGCTTTGAGAGAATACACAGAAGTAATCTAGTTTCTATGGGAGTTATACCAATTGAGATTCAAGATTGGAGAAAGCTTGGAATAAAGGGAGATGAGACTGTAAATATATACGGATTAAAAGATCTAACTCCGAAGAAGGAAGTCACTATTGAATTTATAAGAGATAATGGAGAAAAAATTGCTATAAAAGGTTTAGTGAGAGTTGATAATAACGCTGAATTATCTTATGTAAAGGAAGGAGGAATATTAAATTATGTGCTCAAAAGATTTTTAGAACATGATGAAAAGAGTTAGAATAAGAGGAATTTACTCTACTGCACTTACAGAAATTTTTTCATCACTTTTTTCCGTAGTGCAACAATCTTTTGAAATAGCTGAAAGGTTCATGCAAGAGATAAGAGAAGAACCAGCTGATATAACGATTAAAGATGGAGAGGATAAAGGAACGCTAATCATTATGAGTGATGACGATATCTATGAGGATATAGCTAATGTTTTCAAGAATTCGTTCATATGGAGGAGTCCAGTAAAATTGTATTCTGTCATAGAACCAAAAGAAGACTGCACTTACTTGGAATTTAAGGTCGAACCTTGTATCAATAAAGGTTTGGTCGTGAAAGTCCCGTACGGAGATAATAAGATTGGATTAAGTGAACCAAAGGTAGTTAGTAAGTATGCAATGTTATGGAGAGGAAAAGGTTATACAGTGTTTTCTGAGCACATAAGAGAAGACGAGGATAGGATTAGACTTTTACAGCTAAGTAAAAACCTTAATAAAAAAGGATATAACGTGAAGTGGAGGAGCAATGCTAGATTTGCAAACTTAGCTGAATTGAAAAATGATTTAGACAACTTATTACTGAGATACAACTCAGAAAATTTCGGAAATCAAGGTGAAGAATTTTATATTGTAAATATTTCTTTGACAGATAAATTATATCTAGACGATGTAAGGAAAAGGATAGTAAATACTGTTAAATTTCATCACATGTTAAAACTAAGCTATGGAAAAGAAGTTGATATCGTAGAGGAAAATGGTGGTAGTTTAGCAAAACTATTGGATGGATTAGTTAGTGAGTTCTTAAACATTGAGCATATAAAGGCTGATGGGAAAGTGTTATATCTAACTGGAGGTAGAGTCCTAGAGAAAAACATTGGAGAAAATGAGTACGTAATAAAGCTTAAACGAGATCTCAAAGAAGGTGGAGTACTTGATGGTATTAACGAGAAAATCACAAAGGGAACTTATGATATAGTTGAATATGACTCTGAGAAGTGGTATCAAATACATCGATATTTTAATAGTGAAAATAAATTAATTGGAACATATGTAAACATCTCTACTCCACCCGAGTTACTTAGAGGAAAAATAAGGTATCTAGATCTGGAGATTGATGTTGTGATTAAGGGTTCTGAGATAATCGTATTGGATGAGGATGAGCTAGAAAAAAAGAGCAAATTCATGCCCTCTTCATTAGTGTCTAAAGCTAAAGAAGTTTTAAACAATATAGTTAAAATGGCTAAAGAAAATAAATTAACTTAATGTTTTTAAAGAGTATAAAAAGACTTCCAATGTTGACTATTTTTTAATTTTAGGATTTAGTAAGTAAAATAGATTTAAAAAATGATTAAATTCATCAATGGGCTTTCGGACAAGAGTGAATTGAATTTTTCTATCTATTTTATAAAATATAAAAATGTAGATATTTAGATAAATATATAAAATATTTTAATTATAAAGACTTAATTACTATAAACACATAATAATATCATGTAGTATCTTTTTACCATTATCTATGCAAATTTATTGACGGTCTCTATTAAAAAGTTTTTAATTATATAGCAAAATATATAATGATAGATCAGCTATTTGTTCAAAAAAATCAACGATAAAAAAGAAACTATTAAATATCATAAAGAAGTATATATAAATATGAAATTAAACGGAATTGATATCTCATCGATCATCAGTTCCCAAACAGCCTACGTAGCTACAACATACGAGTTCATAGAAATCTTCGCTGAAGACTTCCCTACGTATATCTCTTTAGATGTAAATGGAAGAATTATTAGAAAACTAATTGTACTTTCTAGGCCTAGAATCAATTTCAGTTTCTATCCAAATTATAAGTATATTATAGAGAAGAGTAATTTTAATGATAACTATTCCTTACAATCACTTAAAGATGCCGAAAAGATATTAATATATATCAAGGCTACGAGAAAAAGTATGGGAAACGAGAAAGTAATGCAACCAATTATTAACTTTTTAGGATTAAAGAATGATAAACCTTCTAAACTCCTAGTAGTGAACGATATTCCAATCGTTACAACAAATAGAAAAGAAGAATTGATTTCACAAACAATAGAATTTATAAAACAAGAATTAGGTCTTGACATTTCCACATTGCCTACTATTGTAAATGCATCAGATTATAGAGAAATTAGGAAGAGAGGAAAAGTGAAAATAGTTGACGTTGATTACTATCAAAACCCACTTATCCTTCCCTAAGCTTTCTTGTCACTTCACTAGTTACCTCTTTTGATAGTCTCTTAGTCTGTTCTATTGAGCCTAACCTTTTAGTTGTCTCTAAGTTCTCTGAGAGTCTTCTGGTAGTCTCTATGAAGTCAAGTCTCCTAGTTTGTTGAGCTATTTGGTTCATTTGTGTTAAAGTTCTAGTAGCTTCTACTAATTGTTCTGCTTGAACTTGCTTTGCGTATTTGTCTAAGAGCTCATAGTATCTATACTCATTTAATAAATCCTCATCTAAAGAGGAAACAAACGTGTTTTGGTCAGTAGCTTTCCTAACTTGAACTACTTGCAATAGTGACTCTTGCTTACTTGTAACGGGATCTTCATAAGTTACTCTTACTGTTAGGAAGTTTCCCTCATAGTTTGCTGGCAATATGGTCTCCCCTAGAATCTTTACTACATTTTCTATTCCATTAATCTTAACCGGCAGACTAGCATAATTCAATAGTTTTACTGCCCCTTCAGAAGTTATGTCAACTGTAACATTTTTTGCCGCTATTTGGGTTACGGCTTTCTGGGGCAACTTTTGTGGGATCTCTGAGGGATCAGATACATGATACATTACTCCTCCCGTTTTATCGCTAATTTTTTGGAGTAGTTGTTCATTATAATCATCACCAACACCAAAGGAATGAATCTGAAGCCTATCATAATATTTCACTTTAAGATAGTTATCCAGGTTGGTTTCATCAGTCGGATTACCGTCCGTCAATAACAATATATAAGCAGGAATGTTATATTTCTTAGCAATATTGTTTGCACTGAGTAATGCTGTATAAAGAACGGTCTGACCTCCAGCGCTTATATTCTGTATCTCCTCAGTCATATCAGATGGATCAACAAATTCCTTAACTACATTAACTGTTGAGGAAAAAGTTATGAATGAAACTTTATTCCCTTTAGGTATACGTTTAAATAGCTCAATTGCACCTTGTTTTGCTAATTCTATCTTATATCCAGCCATTGACCCACTAGTATCCAACACTATAATGTAATGAAAGCCAGACGCTGACCCCAATTTTTCCGGAACTAATAAAACTTTAAAGACATACCTAACATCTGCATTATACGAATACTTGTGACTAGTATTTACCCTTAATGAGAGAGTCATCTTACCCACCTATAGATAAATCTTATCCATTTTTCCACCCTTTTTTAAAATTAAAACACCTGCTCTCATTTTATGATACCTACTTGAAAAAACTGTTATCACTTTCCCATTCATATCTTCTCTAAATCCATCCGCTACTTCATGACCCCTAATTATCCCATTTAACGAGTTTTTCTTTAAGAAATCCTCTACTACTCTTTCTCCGAAATAATAAGTTCCCTCACCTCTTATGTTAGGCAAAAAATCTAAATCTCCTAATCCTTCTCTCGGGTCGTTCCAAAGTAGCTGGAATGCTATAGGATCGTTAGGTATCTCGTCTGGCCTAGGTAGCTTTTTTATGTCTTCTACTTTTTCAAGCCCCGAAGCTATTCCTCCGTGTACGCAAAAATAATTATTAACTACAACTGCG
>NZ_QIMI01000088.1:0-7181 GCF_007050195.1 Sulfolobus sp. B1
CAGTAATAATGTTTGAAGGTGAGCAAGGTTATAACTTTATGGTCGCTACTTCAAGACCCGAATTAATATTTGGAGTAGTGATGTTAATCATTAACCCAGAATCTAAATATGTTGTAGTAGAGTATAGAAACAAAAGGTTCATTATATCTGAAAAAACTTATTTAAAGTTATCCTATCAGAAGGAAATGAAACTCGTTAACGACATAGCTGTTCACGATATTTTAAAATTAAGTGCAATCAATCCAGTGACTAGAAAGAGGATTGAAGTAGTTCCTAGTAAGTACGTTGATCCCTCTTTAGGAACTGGTGTTGTTATGGGATATCCAGCTCATGATCCTTTCCACTATCTAGCCTTGGTCGAATCTAATAAAAACTTAGACGTAATACCAATTATAATTACTGAAGGATTAGGAGAGATCCCAGCTGAGGAAATAGTAGTTCAAACTAGAGATCCAGCTGAATTGAAAGATTTCGTTGAAAGTATTTACAGAACCGAATACTATAAGGGATACGTACGAGAAGAAGTATTATCAATAGTTCCTGACTTTTTAAAGCAATTTGTAAGAGAAAAGATTGTGAACAAAAGTGTACAAGAAGCTAGAAGAACTACGATAGAGCTACTTAAGATGCTGGACTCGTATGATACTATATTCGAGATAAGTAATGGCCCAATCTATTGTAGATGTGGTACTGAAATAGTTCTAAAGAAAGTTGATAAGCAATGGTTCATCACATATGATAATCCTAAATGGAAGTCCAATACAATAAAGGTATTAGGTAACATCGATTTTGTTCCGAAAGAGATGAAGAGAGAAGTTGAAAAGATAATCTTTAACACTAGGAGAGAAGCTATAAGCAGGTCAAGAGGATTAGGTGCTAGGTTACCTTGGGATGAGTCTCAAATAGTAGAAAGTCTAAGTGACTCTACGTTATATACTTTGCTATATACCGTAATCCACAAGATGAACTTTATGCCTAACGACGAGATATTCGATTATATATTTTTAGGTAAAGGTAACCCGTCTTCAGATATTGAGGGTCTTAGGAAGGAGTTCATGTATTGGTATCCTGTTGATCAAAGACATACGGGTAGGGATTTAATACAGAATCATATCCCATTTTACATCTATAATCATTTAGCGATCTTGGGAGAGAGATACTTACCGAGAAGGATCGTTACTAACGGTTTCGTTAGAGTGGGAGGTAGGAAAATGAGTAAGAGTTTAAGGAACATATATCCTTTATCTAAGGCTATAAAGGAGTTTGGAGTCGATCCGGTCAGGGTTTCTTTAGCTTGTAATACCGATTTGTCTCAAGATCTAGACTTCAACGTGAACCAGGTGACATCTTATGCTGAGCAGTTGAAGAGGTTATATGATCTAATTAGTACTCTCTTGTCAGTCAAGAGCGGATTAAAAGAACTGAGAATACCTGATAAGTGGCTGTTATCGAAGTTAAGAAGCTTAATATCCTCACTTAACCAGGCTATGGAAAACTTCGAGATAAGAAAAGCGGCTAACATAATTCTCTACGATATCTATAATGCACTTAAAGATTACTTTGATATGGTTGAAGTACCTAATGATGAGGTGATTTATAAGGTTTTATCTGTATGGATAAGAGCTCTGTCTCCATTCGTTCCGCATACTGCTGAAGAATTGTGGAGTAAGATCTCAGATTCGTTTGTATCATTAGAAAAATATCCCACTGAGCAAGAAGTTCAAAGCTATCCTGAGGCATTATTTGAAGTTAACTATTTGAATCAGATCGTAGAGAATGTAAGAGAGTTAGAGGATATCTTAGGTAAAAAGGCAGATAGGGTAATAATATATGTTGACAATAGCCCTAGGGGAAAGATGCTAATTAAGAAGGTAATCGAATATATTGATAAGGGAATACCGATGAGAGAATTTGTATCAGAGGTTGGGCAAAACGAGAAGGCTAGTGAAAAGCTTTACGTAACTCTATCCAAGCTTGATAAACCTATAAGGGATTTAATATATAGCACCAATATAAATGAAGAAGAAATAATATATAGAAATATGAACTATATTCTAAAGAAGTTAAAAGTTAGTGAGATAGTAGTTTATGATTCTAGTCAGCCAGATACGCCAGACATAAAGGGTAAGAAGGCTCAAGCGATACCTTTAATTCCATCAGTAATTGTATTCTAGCATGAGACATTTTATTATAGATTGTGATACAGCGGAGGATGATATATTAAGCTTATATATGCTGATAAAGAATGGAGTGAATGTTGAAGGTATAACGATAGTTGAAGGAAATATTTCTTTTGAACAAGAAGTATCAAATGCCCTATGGGCCTTGGAGCAAATAGATAAAGATATACCAGTTTTCCCTGGATCAAGAAAACCCTTAATAAAAAACTTTATGACAGTTGAAAAAGTGCATGGTAAGGGAGGAATTGGAGATATTATTGCTAAGCCGCAGAGACTAAAGGCCCAAAATAAGCATGCTGCGCTTGCGATCACTGAGTTAGCGGATAGATTTAGTGGTGAGCTAGAGTTCTTAGCAATTTCTCCACTCACGAACTTAGCATTGGCATACCTGCTAGATAATTCAATTGTAGATAAGATTAAGAAGGTGTGGATAATGGGGGGTTCAGTTTATAGTATAGGAAATATAACACCAGTAGCTGAATTCAATATTTGGGTTGATCCAGATGCTGCTAAAATAGTTTTTAACGCTGGATTCGATATTACTATGGTACCATGGGATGTTATAATTAATTATCCAGTGACTAATGAGGAATGGGATAGAATAAATAAGATGAACACGAAGATGAGCAGATTATATGTGTCAATGTATAAGCATTACAGAGAATATTCTTCTTCAGTTCAAAGGATTAATGGTCACCCTCATCCTGATGCAATTACTACAGCAATTGCTATAGATAGTACAATAGCTACAAGGAAAGAGAAAAGATACGTAGTAATCGATAATACGGATGGTTATACTAGGGGAATGACTCTGGTTGATAGATTTGATGCAGACACTAGTTGGTCTGATAGCCCTAATGCAGAAATAATATATGAAATAGATAAAAATAGATTTATGGAAAAAATCTATGACTTACTTAACTGGTTTTAAGTTTTAAGAACTTGTATCTTAACTACTCCTTCATTTTCATCGTAAATTACCTTTACTAAATCTCCTTCTTTAATCTGGAACTTCTGCCTAACTTTTGCCGGTATTGTGACTTGATAGTTGCGAGAAACCTTTACAACTTCTTCTACTGCCATAAAAATGTATTAGTAAAAAAGGGTTTAAATATTTTATCAAATGCTATGAAAAGACAATCCTACTATCGACTGCAAAAGCACCTTTTTCATTAACTATAATTGGATTTATATCCATTTCCTTAACATTTAAGTCAACGATAAGCCTTGAAACTATAGTAATTGCTCTAATTAAGGAACCTACGTCATAATTTCTTTTCCTAGTAGTCAACATTTGATATACCTTGCTCTCCTCAAGCATTTCCATAGCTTCTTCTTCATCAATTGGTGATAATCCATAACTCACGTTCTTTAAGACTTCAACATAAACTCCTCCACTACCTATGATGACAGTATGACCAAAAACTGGATCTTTAATACCACCAATGTATGCTTCAAGCCCTGTTAATTGTTGTTGAATTAAAACCCTCTTCGTAATAGATGATAATCTCTTAAAAACGTCCTTAACCATGTCTCTTTCCACGTTCATGATAACTCCTTTCATTTCAGTCTTATGCATTGGCTCGTCCGGAGAGATCTTCATCACTACTGGATATCCTATATTATCAGCTATTTTTTGGGCATCCTCCTCAGATTCTGCAACACCCCACTGAGGTGTCATAATCCCATAAATTTCCATTAGTTTTAAAGCTTCAAAGTCTTTTAGATATTTTTTATCTTTTATTAAGTAGTAAGCGTCTCTTATTGGTTGGGATATTCTAATCTTTTTCTTAGGTTTAGGTCTAATAGTTACGTATTTAATCGATTTTATTGCATCCTCTGGGAAACTAAAATATGGTATGTTAGCTCCTTCTAATAACCTAGCAGAAAAATCTTCGTCCTCGCCCATTAATACTCCTATTATACCCTTTCCCTTAAACTGTAATAATGCTTTAGCAACTTCAGTAGTGCTCAAAAAAGGTAACGCTTCAGCTATTACGACCTTAGTACAATCTAAATCTGATACTATCTTTAAAGCGTTAACGTACCTATCTCTGCCTGCATCACCAGTTAAATCTAATGGATTCCTTATTGTGCTGGTTAAAGGTAAAACTTTTCTTAATTCTCTCTTTATCCTCTCTGGTAAGTCTATTAGAGTTAACTGATTTCTTTCAACTGCATCTGATGCCAAGACTCCATGACCTCCAGAGTTAGTTATTATCAAAATCTCTTGCCTTATTGGTTCAGAAGTTGATAATATTCTGCTCAAATTTAGAAATTCCCTTAGGTCTTCTACAAGTATACCTCCAATAGTTTTAACTGCAGCTCTAAATACCTCATAAGAACCGGCTAAGCTACCAGTATGAGTGCTAACTGCCTCAGAGCCTTTAGAAGTTACTCCACCTTTTATGAATACTATTGGTTTTCTTTCAGATGCTTCTGGTAAAACCTCTAAGAATTTATTTCCATCAGACACTCCTTCAATGTAAACAAATATTGCTCTAGTTTCTGGATCTTCCGACAAATATTCTATTACCTCATATTCCTTTACATCAGCTTGATTTCCCAGACTGACTAGATAACTTATGCCAGTCCTAGTCTTCCTAGCCCAGTCTAGCATGTATGCCCCTATTCCTCCACTCTGAACTATTAGCGCAATATTTCCTCTTCTAACGTCTCCAAAAGCAAAAGTTGCATTATAATCCGGTGAGATAATTCCCATAGTATTAGGACCTAGAAATCTAATTCCACCCTTACTGGCAATGCTAATCAATTTTTTCTCCAATTCCTCCCCTTCTCTACCCACTTCTCTAAAACCGGCTGTAATTACAATGGCACTTTTAACGCCTTTCTCTACCATCTCTTCCATTACCGGAATTACGTATTCCCTAGGAACTACTATTATACCTAGATCTATGTCTTCATGTATTTCTTTAACACTCTTGTAAGCCTTTATACCTTCAACGCTTTCTGCCTTGTTATTTATAGGATAAACGTTACCTCTAAATGTACTAATTAAATTTCTAAATATAACATTACCTACTTTTTCCTTATTTCTAGAAGCTCCAATAACTGCAATATTTCTAGGTTTGAATAGCGGATTTAATGACATTTAAGCCTATTAGCAATTTAGCTAATAAAAATTTTAACTGGTTTGTAATAATGAAAGAATAATAAAATGGAGATAGAGAGAATAATAAAGCTCGAGGAGGAGTTTAAGAAGGAGAAAAGTTCGTCTAAAAGGAACGTAATTTTGTCTACGTTAATTTCTGAATACTATAATCTTTACGTAAAGAGTAGGAATAAACTATTTTTAGATAAGATAATAGATTTATCCAAAAATTTACCTAAGAAAGATTATAAATCAATGAACGTACTCGGGTTAGTTCATCTGGAAAAGGAAGAGTATGATAGCGCAATAAATATATTTAAAGAGATAATTAATGAGTTTAAGCTGCCGGAAGACGATAAAAATGTAATATTATATAACTTGTCTCTGGCCTATTTTAACAAGGGAGACTACTATGTGGCATATGAGACTCTAAAAGATGTCATCTCTAACTCTAGGGGAGAAATTAACGTTTTGTCAAAAAAATTACTAGCAAAAGTTTGTCTAAAGCTAGGTGCGGAGAACATTAAATATGTTGAAGAAGCTAAGAAAGTTCTTGAAAGTTTAGATATGCCTTCTGAGGAGTTGGCAATAGCATATGCAATCTTATTTAAATATTATAACGATTTTAAATTATTAGGTAAGGCTAAGGAATTGGCTAACAATCTAGGTGATGAGAGAGTTCTAGCTGACGTTTTAAGTGTTTCTGAACAAGAAGATGACTTAAGAAAAGCCCTTGATATATACGTCAAATTAAATGACAAGAAAGGAAAAATAAGGGTCTTATATAAGTTATCTAAGAAATATTCCGATCTAATATCTGAAATAATAGATGGAATCAGTGGGTTAGAGGATAGCAAGGATAAATTGACTATATTATATGACCTATACGAGAGAACTAAATTGGTTCATTTCTTAAAAGAGGCAATCAAGTGTGCTGAGAATATTAATGATTATTTATTTCTAGCCAGAGGATATGCTGAATTAGCCAACTATGAAAACGAAGTAATTAATCTAAGACTTTCCATAAAATACTACGAGAAGTACATAGAGGCTAATGTCAAAAAGTAGTCGGTAGTTATTAGTGATAAAAATAAAATTTCGACTAACCGATAATTATGTCATGATAAAGCACGCGGAATATACTAGGCACGGAATAACCGAACCAATAATGCTAGTTATGGTTTATAAAAAGGTAGAGGATGGAAAAATAATTTCTGCATTTAGATTTTCCATATATAAGAATATGATAATTACGGTATATGAAGACGATAAACTTCAAGGGGGAGAAGTTATAGATTTTGATATATTCAACATGGTAAACTTGATAAATAAGGTAAGAAAGTATTATGATGACAATATAGATGATTTAGTAATATTCGGAGAAAAACAATATGTAGATGACTTCCTAAATAAGTTTTTAGAAGAATAATGATGAGAAAAATGGGACAGCAGATAAGTGAAGACCCATTCATGCTCTGACTAGAATACGATTTTCCCTAGCTTAGCCCTTATTAATACTCCTAACGCTAAAAACACAACCGCGAATCCAATAACAATAGGAATAGCAGGATACCATGGTGGAGCTTTAGCCAATAACTCGATCACCCAAACCGTAATTACTAAGAACACAGCAAGAGGACCCAATATGAGAATCCACGTGGAAGTTGAGTAGTTCATAAATACCATTTTTCCCACCTACTTTTTATATTTTACTCTAAATATACTTCATACATTTATTTCTTGGTTTACTATAAAGTTATTTTATAGATAAATCTAATCGAATTAATTAAATAAATTATGATTTTAAAATCTTAATTATCTCATTATACATTTCTTTATCTTTCTCGCTTATCTTTTCTAATGACCAAGGTAATAAACCCTTATTTTTA
>NZ_QIMI01000089.1:0-7019 GCF_007050195.1 Sulfolobus sp. B1
TTTGAGAGAAAAAAACAAAACTGCAGTAATCGATGCGGATGCTCTAAAAGCTATAAAAGGATATGAACTATATAATAAGGTTGTTATTACTCCGCATGCTGGAGAGTTCAAAATATTCTTTGGGGAGGAACCTAGTATTAATATGAGAGAGCGGATAAATCAAGTTGTTAGAAATGCTGAGAAGTGTAAATGCACTGTATTATTGAAAGGTTATATTGATATAATCAGTGATGGAAAGAGGTTTAAGTTAAATAAGACCGGCAATCCTGGAATGACAGTAGGTGGTAGTGGAGATACGTTGACCGGAATAGTAGGAACTCTAATGGCTCAAAGAATTGAACCATTTATCGCAGCTTACTTAGGAGTATTTATAAATAGTTTTGCTGGTACGTTAGCCTATAATAAATTAGGTGCCCATCTAGCACCTACTGACATAGTAAATGAGATACCTAATGTTATAAATAATCCGTTAGAAGCGTTCAAGAAGAAGGTTTATAAAAGAATACTAGAATAAAAAAGGTATTTAAGGGAAAACTTTCTAACCCTTAGATTTCTTTATAATTTCTAAAGACTTATCAGCATGTTCTTCTGCTCTCTTAAGGTTTCTTAAGATTTCTATTATCTTCCCGGATTCGTCTATTATGAATGTAACCCTTTGCGCACTTGTTCCTTTATCATTTAACACTCCATACATTTGAGTTATCATCTTATTATCGTCAGCCACAATAGGAAAAGTTGCACCATATTTTTCAGCGAATTTTCTTTGAGTATCTATCTTATCTACGCTAACACCTATAATTTCCGCGTTTAAATTCTTAAACTCTGAATAGAGTTGTACAAATCTCTGTAATTCTCTCGTACAGCCACTTGTAAACGATTTAGGATAGAAATATAATATAACCTTTTTACCTCTGAAATTAGATAACTTTATCTTACCTATTGTTGAATCGGCTTCAAAGTCTGGAGCATCTTCTCCGGGTTTCATGATTTTAAGTAGGATTCAGATTCCTTAAAAAGATTTAGATTAAGAAAGTTTTTAACTGAAGACGGAAAAGTTCTTGAACAAATGAGACTAATACCGCGTACTATGTCTACACAACATCCTGATAACGCTAAAGTACCAGAGTGGGCTAGAAGCGAAATAATAGAAGGGGAAGACGAGGTTAAGGAAGCATATTTAGCGTATAGTATGTATGGAGTTCACGAAGTAATGTGGGATGCTGAAGGAAAAGACGTGGATACTCATGTAGTAAGAAAATTACTAACTAATTACACCGATTATTTTAGAGAACACATACTCGGAAAAGATGTATTTTTAACCTATAGGCTGCCTAATCCAAGAGTTGAAGGAGCAGATAGAAAAGTATTTGCTGAGACAATGGAAAGCATTCCTATAACTTATGATTTAGCAAAAAAATTCTATGGAAATGGTATTACAGTACCCGTTTTTGAGGTAATTCTCCCCATGACTACTGACGCTTTAGAGCTGATAAGTGTAGTAAAGTACTATGAGAAAGCCGTAGCTAATGAAGAAGATATAGAGCTTTATGATGGAATAAGAGTAAGGGATTTAGTAGGTGACATTTATCCTAAAACGATAGAAGTAATTCCATTAGTAGAAGATATCGATTCGATGCAAAATATTGATAAGATTATAGCGGGATTTTATAAGGTAATTAGACCAAAATATATTAGAGTTTTCTTAGCAAGATCAGACCCTGCTATGAATTATGGAATGATTCCAGCAGTATTATCTGTAAAAATAGCCTTAAGTAAGTTGTATAAACTGTCTGACTCCCTCAATCTAAGCATCTATCCTATCATTGGAGTTGGTTCACTACCCTTTAGAGGACATTTATCACCAAGAAATTATGAATACGTACTTAGGGAGTATAAGGGAATTTATACTTTCACAATCCAATCTGCCTTCAAATACGATTATGACTTAGAGGAGAGTAAAAAAGCAATTGATTACATAAATAACTCTAAAATTGCTATGCCAGATAAGCTAAGTGAAGAAGAGGAAAGGATATTAGTGAAAATTTCAACACTATTTACACAAAGATAT
The DNA here is from genome assembly GCF_007050195.1 of Sulfolobus sp. B1. Lineage (NCBI taxonomy): Archaea > Thermoproteati > Thermoproteota > Thermoprotei > Sulfolobales > Sulfolobaceae > Sulfolobus > Sulfolobus sp. B1. The sequence goes on from NZ_QIMI01000089.1 coordinate 2,069, forward strand.
CAGCCGATAATAGAAAATCTAGCTAAGCCTATTAATGATGTTGCATTATTATTACCAAGGAGAAGAGCCAGAAAGCTTCACATAGGTTTGTTTGGATACTCGAGAAGTACTGGTAAAGTTACACTTCCTAGAGCAATTTCTTTCGTGGGCTCACTTTATTCTATAGGAATACCTCCAGAGATAATTGGAATCTCAGCCTTAGATAATTTGAGTGAAGAAGAGTGGGAAACCTTTAAGAGGAATTACGTATACTTTAAACACGATATCGAAAGAGCTGCTAGATTCTTCAATTGGGATTCATTTGAATTAATTAAATCAATATGGAACGTGAATAATGAAATAATAGATGAGATCAAAAAAGACGTTAATTATGCTCAAGATGTTTTAGGAATTAAAGTAGGAGGTTCTGATTATGAAAGTAGAAAACACATCCTTTTATCTTCTCTATTTTTACTGTCTTTAAGAGAGAAAATTCATCAAGAATCAAAGAAATACTTATATGAAATGGCATTAATTAGAAGATCTTTGGGATGAGAATATTAGTTAATGGTTTATTACCAAATGACTCTGGAAAGACAACTTTTTCATTATCTCTAATAAGATTGTTTCGTCAAGTAGGCATTGAGCTATTTCCCTTAAAGCCTATGGCAGGACATAATGCTTGGTACAGTTTTAACACTCTGATAAGAAGTGAGGAATTAGGTGCTCTAGCTGGCAATGATGCGTTAAAATATTATGACGAAACTAAAAAGGACATTAGAAAAATAAATCCGTTTGCCGTTCTTTTCATTCCAATAGACTTAGAAAAGTTAGGGTTTAACGTATCTTTATATAACCTAATGATGGATTATGGATTTCCATATTTAATTCGATTCAGCGATTGTATAACTGGTATAGACAGCTATTTTGTCAACTCTAACGCAGAACTATATTCACCTAAACCTTTATTACGCTTCATAAATAACTTATCCTTAAAATTTAACGCTAGATCCTCCAATAGCTTAAGGCAACTTATAGATTCTTCTCCATATAACATAGATGTTTGTGTAGAAATCACTTTCAAAGAGAATGAAAATGTGATAATTGAAAGTTACAATGACTCATCTTCACCCACAAATAGGTCTGCTGATGTTGATTATGTATTCATAGTATCGCCTGCTAAAGCGTTTTTAGTTAAGGGTGACGAATTTAAAAAGGCACTATCTTTATACTCAATTCCTCCATGGAATGTAAAAGTATCAAGTTTAATTAAATATCTAAAAATAGAGAAAAGTTTTGAGATAGACATAGGCGAAAGTATCGCTAAGGAGGAAATATTAGACTGGACTCTTAAATCTTGATATCTTGATAGGCAAGTCCTTTTTCTGGCTCATAAACCTTACCTATGTGTCTTAAGACTGATACTACTACACCTAATCCTCTTTGAACATCCTTATCACGAAAGAGCCTATACAGTTCCCACAAGCTGGTTACCGGTTGAACATTTTCTACTTTTAACGCTTCTCCAGTAGCTGATACTAGCCAAGTGTAATATTTAAAGTTACGAAGGTCAATTTTAGATAAATCATTAGCTATTTCCTTCCAATTATTTAGCAAGTTAAGTGTAAAATCATTAACCAATCCATTTATAATGTTCCCTAAAGTATTCTCGTCTTTAATAATTCCTCTTATCACGTCTAGAATCCCAACCTTGTTAAGATCCTCCATTAGACTTAATATAGTATTTATAGTATTTAGCATATCTTCTGTAGTCAAATTATTTGCTAAGGCTAATATGGAATCCCATCTTGAAACAATGTTTAAAAGATTATCATTAACAATTCCGTTTATGATTTTACCCAAGTATTTCTCATCGCTTAAGATGCCTTGTAATAAATCAATTAAACCTATTTTCTTTGCCTTATTTGCAACATCAACCAATTGAAGAATGACGTCTAAGTTTTCATCATCGAGTAAAAGTTTATTTAATACATTCAACAATTTACCAGAATTTAAAAAGAAATTCAACATCTCATCTGATGTTATCATACTGACTATTTTCCCAAACGTTTTTTCATCTTCTAATATACCTTTTACTAAATCTACTAGGCCTAATTTGTCAATATCTATCATTACTTCTAAGACTTTATTAGTAACGTTTAGTTTTTCATTAGCTAATAAAGAATCTAATTCTATTATATTCTCGGTCATCTAAAAATTCACCAACTCGCTAGGAACTTTTCTAATGCCATATCCCCTTTAGTCCACATGAAATATTTTGTAAATAGCTCCTTCTTTAAATGATTTATCGGAGATGGATCAGCAATTGACGTATTACCCTTATACCATGTATCATCCTTCACTGCAACACCAAAACCTTCAAATGGATTATCAGCAACACATACGATAGTGGGATAATAGCTATCAACTTTTATATCAACTCCTAACCTTCTAGCTAAATGTTGAGCTGCAATATTTGCAGTTTTAACTGCCAAATATCCTAACTTTGGAACTGTAATCGAATTGGAATCTCCAACAGCATAAATATTGTCATACTTTATTGAAACCATGTTCATATCTGTTGGCACAAATCCACCATCATCAATTAGATCCTTTGTGGAATTCTTTAACGCCATGTTACCCGTATAAGGCGGTATTAAGATAGTTAAATCAGCCTTAATAGTCTTTCCAGACTCGTCTAATATCTCGTTCTCTCTTATTTCCTTAATTTTGAAATTATCTACTAGCTCAATTCCCATTTGCTTATACATCTCTCTTACTATCTTCCTAGAGGTAGTGGACAAATCGGATAAATACTCGCCAGGAGAGAATATTACAAATTTCACCTTATTAGCTAATCCTCTTTTTTTAAAGTAACCGCTAAGCATTAAGCTCATTTCGAATACTGGACCTTCACATGCTGCATCGGCTAAAGGAACATAATTCTCTGGCACTTTAGGCTTTGGATTCTTACCTTGATAGAAATATCCAGAGCCTATTGCTATCGTTCCACCTTTAAAATCCTTAAGTCTTTCTCTCAATTTCAAAGCGTAATCTATTTCGCATACACTATAACCGTATGTATCCCATCCCTTAACTATCTCAGTAGATAGATGTGCGCCTAATCCAATTATCAAATAGTCATAATCTTCTTCCGCTTTATTACCATCAGGTTTAGTATAATAAACTAAACCGCTATCAGCGTCAATTTTCTCAACTGTTCCCTGCTGGAACCTTATTCCCTTTTCTGGTAATGCTTTAGTTAGGTCTATTCTAACATCCTCCTCATCCATTACGCCTACAGCTACATGAGGTAACGCTGGTCGGAAATACGTGAATCTTGAATTGTTTATAACTTTTATTTCCGCCTTACTTCCTATTAGTCTCCTTAATGTGTATGAAGATGTTAAACCACCGAATCTAGCTCCTAATACCAGTATCTTAGTCATGTTTATCCTTTTTAATATTTAGATTCATAGTTTATATAATTATCTTCAAATTAACTAAATTAATGATTTAGCTTTAATGCTTATCTGTTTATTTATTTCTAATTATTTAAAACGTAAAAAAGCTTATAACTTTTCAAACAGAAGAGATTATGATATGTATCAATTAAAAGATAAATATGTCGAGATAAAAGGAAAGAGGATACACTTCATAGAGGAAGGTAACGGTGATCCCGTACTCCTGTTTCATGGAGCAAGGTTTAATGCTTATACATGGCACGAAACTGGTACAATCAAATCTATAAGCGATAACGGTTTTAGGGCAATCTCTGTGGACTTTCCAGGTTTCGGAAAGTCAGAGAATGTACAAGGGTTAAAGCTCACTGAATTCATAAAAACATTTATGGATAGCCTAGAAATCGATAAGGCTAATTTATTGGGAGCTTCCATGGGAGGCGAAGCCGTATTAGGCTTTTCGGTTGACTATCCGAATCTAGTCTCTTCCCTTATACTGGTAGGAGCAGTTGGGGTAAAAAATTACGAGAATAGTTTAGATAAGATCTCTGAAATACCTGTTCTTCTTGTATGGGGTTCAAATGATACAATATCTCCAAAATCTAACTATGAACTTCTTCTAAAGAAACTTAAAAATGCAAAGCTAAAAATCATAGGCAGGAATCATGCATGTTATCTAGATAATCCTGAAGGGTTCAATAACACTGTAGTCGAGTTTCTAAAGGGATTAAAAAATGGTAAATGAAAATCAAGAGATATTACAGCTTAAAGAGAAACTTAAAATACTTTTAAAAAATGATGTAAGATACTTGACTATTTTAGAACATTTAAAGAAGGCAAATATTGATTATGGAAAATCAATTATGTTAAATACAAAAATAAACTTAGAAAGTATAATGAAACTTCTTGATGATTTAGAGAAATTAGGCTTAGTCGAAAGAGTCCATGGCGCTACACTGAAGAATACTGAAGCAAAGTTTAAGCTAAGTTCAGAAGTTCATAAACATCACACTTATTACACTTTAACTAGAGAAGGAGATCATCTATTAAGATATTTGACCGATGAGAAAACGATAATTGAGACATATATCGATATACTAAGAGATGACAATTTTGCCTTAAATCTTTTAAGGTATGCTGAAGAGCTTAATGCAGATCATGCATTAACTTATGCTAAGTTATTACATAAAAGATTAGAAGATACTATTCAAAAAATCGAGGAATTAATCAGAATTGGTCTTATTGAAGAGAAAAACTCCAAAATCATAAAATTTGGAGAAAGAAAAGCAAAACCTAAGAAAGAAACTAGAACTCATCATAAATACTATGGATTGACTAGGATGGGAGAGTTAGTTGTGAGAGAAATGAAAAGAAAAGGTATCTTACCCAAGTAAACGCTTAACCTTGTCGATTGTATCATTAATTGACTTATAAATAGATTGATTTACTATGATATCGAAGTTTTCCGAAACTATCTTATCTACTAACTCGCTTAATTTTCTCCTCACAAC
>NZ_QIMI01000008.1:0-25671 GCF_007050195.1 Sulfolobus sp. B1
TTTTCAGATATGTTTCAATGATGTTAACTAAAGGTCCAACATAAGTTTCCTTATTCTCACTATTCACCGTTTCCAATTTATAGCCATAATAATGCCCTTTAATAGGACGTATAATATAGTCACCATATTTATAACGTGTCTTCTCTTTCTCCATATTAACGTCTAATTCACGTTTACAAGCATTGGTAACACATAAAGAGTTACGAGATTTTGAGTTACCTTTTTTATCTCACTCGTGGTTAGAATCATTCGACAGAAAGAATTTCATGCCATCTTCGCCTCTTTTTCACACCTTGCCTAACAATACGTCGACCTTCTCCACGCCCTTCACTCTATTGTTTAACTTCACTGGTAACAAAGGAAAGATAACCCTCGCCTTTCAAGGCAAGGGTGGAAGTTTAGGCTGAATGGGATGGGGTGGTGTTTTTTTATCTTTTGTTGTTTAATAATAATGTATGAGGTTAAGGACTCATTACGTCTTTAGTTCTGGTCTTTTGTGTTTGGTAGACACGTTTTTGTCTGGGGATTTCTTCATTTATTTCCTCTTCTCTGCCCTAATTTCTGTTATTGGTAATTTAATTATTGATAGGTTGGGGCATAAGGAGGTATTAACTAAGCAAGGGCAAATACCAGTTAGGACTCCTTTGACTCATACTCTGCCTAGGAGTGTCCTTTGGGGTGTTTTATCCATTATTCCGATAGTCACTCTTCTATTCCTCTACGATAATAGTTTCTCTAATACTTTCTTTCCTATAGTAATAGATGGTGTAATAGTACGTCCTTCTCACATGCTTTTAGATGTTTTTACTGAAAAGGGGATATATGTGAAGAAGGGTGGGAAGTGGAGGAGGTTTGCTTTAGCCCATTATAAGTATGATAATCCTTTCGTTAATGGGCTGGCAATAGTGATTGGTGTTCTAATGCTTATAGCCTCATTATATTTGAAATGATTATACTAATAATATTATTACAGTCGCGTTATTAAAGATAATAAAGCGAAAAACGAAAAGTTTTTAAATGAGTTCCTGAAGAAGAATTGGGAGTGGCGAGGGATGATGAATACCGTGTGAGCAGACCTATGAAGAGCCAACCTAGAGCTGACCCACCAACCCCTAATTTCCTTATATTGTTTTTTGGTAAAAAAGCTTTCCTTTTGAATTAACTCCCTAGTTAAATGAAAAAATTCAACTAGTATTAGTACTACTACGTGGATCCAGAATTGGCTATTTAGTCTCGGGTCTCTATATGCCCTTCACTGACCTCCTCCACACCTTAAAAGGGAAGGTTTGTTGTTCTGTTTATCAGAGACTAATTTTTAGTTTAGCGATCTAATTTATTTAGATGTTTACAAATTACTTCCTTGACGCAAAAAAGGGATATTACAGACATTTAGCTTTTGTTCAATCTCCTTCCTATCTTGATCTAAGCTTATCTTTGGTAAAGGATTATTTGAGAGTTAACAAAAATCCTACTGTGATTTACGCTTTTCATCCATGGGCTGATAAGGAACGTCTCGAGAGCTTTAGGCAAATCTTACCTAATATTGTAGACATAGATTATTCTAACTCAGATAAGTATTTAGGACTTACCGGAGATCTAGTAATTTTAGACGCTGTAAGTGATTTTAGACCAAATTATATTTCACGTTTTATAGATATGGCTAGGGGGGGAGGATTAGTAATTATATATTCTGATAATATTTTGAAGAATAAATTGTATAGGAATTCTCTGTCCAGAGACGGTATAGTAAACGACTTATTTGAGAGAAGATTTCTCCAAAAGGCTTTATCACATAGGGGCATTATCGTATTTGATGATAAAATTAATTTCATACCTTATTCATCTGCTGAAACTCATAAGCCATTCAAGAAAATTCCTCAAAGGCCAAATATACCAATTCAATTACACGAGGTTTGTATGTCTGCAGATCAAAACAAAGTCTTAGAAGAATCTTTATTTATTCTAGAGAGTGGTAAGAGGACTTTAGTTGTAACAGCTCCGAGGGGTAGAGGTAAAAGTGCTAGTGTAGGCTTATTCTTATCATATTTAGTGAATAAGGAGATATTCAGTAATATCGTAGTGACCTCACCTACATATTTCTCCTCTCAAGAAATCTTCAATTTCTTAATGAAAGGTTTATCAGTTCTTAGGGCTAAATTCAGCTTAGGTGAGTCGAGAGATGGAAAAATAATGAGAGTGAGACGTGGAGAAACTAGGGTTAAGTGGTTGCCTCCAGACTTAGCTGAGGATGAAGAAGGTGATTTAATAGTAGTTGATGAAGCTGCAGCGATAGGAATGGAAAACTTAGATTACATTATAAGGAAATATGATAAGGTAATATTAGTAACCACAATTCACGGTTATGAGGGTTCTGGGAAGGCATTCCTAAAATTCGTGGATAAACTCAAAAAGGGACTCTTAGTTAAACACGTTAAATTGGAGTATCCAATAAGGTATGCTAAAGGAGACCCAGTAGAGAGATTCTTATATGATGTTTTTCTATTAGATGCTGAGGCTCCGGAAGTTAGTTCTATAACAAATTATAAGATTACTAGAGTTTCTCAAGAAGAATTGTTTTCTAATGATGATCTGCTGAAAAAGGTTTATGGCATTTTGGTAGAGGCTCATTATAGGAATTCTCCAGACGATCTGATGTTATTAGGAGATATGGCTTTTCAAAGGATTTATGTTTACTGGGCAGACGATAATCCAATCAGCGTTGCTCAAGTAGTTTACGAGGGCAATCTAAGAGAGGAAGAGATAGTTAATATATCAGATGGCGTAAAAAACGAGGGCCACTTAATTCCTCATAGGATTATAAAATATGTTAGATTTCTCGATTTTGGTAAGCTTAAGGGCTGGAGAGTTATGAGGATTGCTGTAACTCCAGAATTTCAAGGAAAGGGAATTGGAAGCAAAGTGTTAGACAAAGTGATAGAAGAGGCAGAAGGAGAGGGAATTGATTGGGTTGGTTCATCTTTTATAGCTGATCAGCGAGTTTTACGTTTTTGGCTAAAGAATGGTTTTACTCCTGTTTATTTATCGTCAATAAAGAATCAAGAATTAAATGGTTATTCTTGTATTGTAATTAAGCCTTTAAGTAATAGGGCTAAAGAGATGGTAAACAATTTGTCAAAGCTATTGAAGGATAAGTTGTTAAGAACTTCACATCAAGTTTACTTTAACGTTAATCCTTGTGTATTAGCATTACTACTTGATAATACTCCTCCCGTTAATAATGGGTTAAGTGAGATTCCAAGCTTGTATATAGATAAGATTAAAGCATATATTAATGGTATTTTGCCCTATAATTCTATCGCTGAAGCTTCACATTCTTTAGTCACGAATTATTTCCTATTATTACCTAAGACGAAGTTAGCTGAAGAATTAGAATGTAGTTTGATAGCTAGAGTTTTACAAGGAAAGAGTTGGTATCATGCTGGATTAATGTTAGGGATAAGTAGTAGGGAGGTTGAGAAGAGGGTAAAGAAAGGATTAAGTGAATTGTTAAAAATATTCGTAGATGCGTGAATTCTGCTGGCCTCCTCCCAACCCTAAAGGGTGAGGTTTTTATCACCCAACCTAGTTTAATTTTCAAATATGGGGATTAATGAAGAATTTTTATGAAAACTAAGTGTAAAAATTCTATATAATGCTAACGTAAAATTTTATTAGCGCCGGGGGCGGGATTCGAACCCGCGCAGGGATTACCCTACTGGCTAACCTGGCGCTCTCAAGGCCAGCCCCTTAGACCGCTCGGGCACCCCGGCATTAATTATATCTAAATAATAGCTTTAATCTTTAACTATCGTTATTATGCTATAACCTTTCTTCCTTTTCAAATTATCTATCCTAAATCTTTTCTCGAATATTTTTATAACGTTAGCCTCCCCTTTATACACTACCAATTGTATAAAGCCTTTGCTATATAACCTATCATAAGCTTCTTCTTCTAGTTTCTTTATGAACTCAACTCCTTTAGAGAGTGGGGGATTGGAATATATTGCATTAAATTTTACTTCAGTTGGAATTGCTTTGAAGATATCGGATTTAATGATTACTACCCTCTCCTTTACTCCATTTATCTCGGCGTTTTTGTTAACTAATTTTATTGCTATGTGATTTACGTCAATCATATAGACTTTTACCTTTGCATTTCTCTTGGCAATGTATATTCCTATTGGACCATAGCCACATCCTACATCAGCTACTATTCCTTCATCTGGTATAATTAAATTTTCTAAAAGTAATCTCGTCCCTAAATCTAGTTCTTTTTTTGAAAATACGTTATTAGATGAGATAAGGGTTATGGGTATTCCGTTTATCACTTCGTTTATTACGTATTCACTCATGTTTTTTCCATGCTCTAGGATATAAATCTCTCTGCATAAAAACTCTATTCAGATTGACTACTATTCCTTTCTTGGCGTTTTGAATTTCGGAGGAGTTTGTTACGGTATTACCTATAGCCACTAACTCGCCTTTTAACGTTAATATTGCAACTGTATCGTTTTTTGCGAAGTTTTGATATGCTACTATTCCCGGTATCGCTAGTGGTGCTCCATATGCTATAGCATTTACTGCTGAATCTTCTATTATTATTTTAGGCATTCCGCACGTACCATATTCCATTGGCATTAATATTTTTCTTAACTCAGTTTCATCTTTACAGTTTCTGAATAAGTATAATGCCTCTGATAAGTCTTGCAATGTGATCAAGTTAGTGGACTCTGTGAATACTCCAGACTTAGTTCTTCTGAGCTCTCTCATGTGTGCTCCACAGCCGTAAATTATGCCTATATCGTGACATATTTTTCTCATGTAAGTTCCTGAATCTGATTCTATTTTTAACAAAACAAATTTTTTATCATAATCAAGTATTTTTATATCATAAACTGTCCTAATTCTCAGCCTTCTCCTGACTGACGATCTAACAGGTGGTCTCTGGTATATCCTTCCCTTGAACATTTCTACTATTTTAGTAATTTCATCTATGTTAACATCACAATGGACTTGCATTACGCATACATATTCTTTACCCGCTTTAGTGATGTAGCTCATAATCTTCGTAGCGTTTTCTATACCGATGGGAAGTACTCCCGTTACCTTGGGATTGCCCCGCCCCTCTATAAGGGCTCTAGGGTCCCTCCGTGCCCTGCCTTATTTACGTTAAGCATTTTCTTAACCCAATACGCTACTTCGTGGCTAGTGGGACCAGGTGGTTTATCAAGGTTAATTATTGAGTTTTTAATGTGAACTTCTATGGGTCTTTTTTCTGGAAAGTACCCGTAATTTTCAGAGGTTTGACTATCTTTTCTTATTATCCATTCATTTTTATAATCACAAAAATTATCTATTTTATAAATAAAACTGTCTAACATAGCATATCACAAAGTTGGTATAGATAGTTTGACTTTTTCTTTTACGTAATCTAATAAGTTGGACTCTTGTAGTTTCTTCTTAACCTCATCATCAGAAGCTCCTTTCTGTATTTCTATCTTTTTGTCTGTAGGTTCTAAGTGCAGTATGTTAACTCTTCTTCTCTTTATGCCACTTACATCTTTTGGACCGGTTACAAGAACGAAATTATCATCTATTATATCGACGATTACACACTTTTTTCCAGCTTCTCTCCCTCTTACTTTTACACATATTCTCCCAATTTCTATTGCAGGCATTGCTATCACAAAAACTTTTAAGAGGTTAAATATAAGATTAGTGCCAGTACTGCTTTGTTCTTAAGAACCTTTTTTCCTCCTCCATAATTGCTAAATAAAACTTGTCCTCTCCCTCAGATAATTTACTTAGCACCCTTCCTAAGTTGCTTGGACCTATGCCATTGGCAGATAAAGCTATGAAAGCGTGTTTACCATATGAAGAGAAAAGTGATGCTATAGTCTTTAAGTCCTCCAACTTCCTTTTCTCGTTTCCTTTTAACCTCTTTCCTAGCATTGCATCTCTTATTATTCTCTCTGCGTCTTTATCATCTGGACTTGTTGCCGTAAGAAATATTGAATTGCATTTAGGACATTTGTCTGGAGTATTAACTACAGTGTGTTTTGAACTCCAGCCACATACTAGGCAAATCACCTTGATTTCCTTGTTGATTAATTTTCTTTTATAGACTTCAATTACTAATGGAGCGTCATCATTTGTATTATAACTCATTAGTTTGTCAAGAAATTCTCTCGCTAGAGGAGATGGTTCAATTACCTCTACTATTTTCCAAGAATATTTCTTGATTTCGTTTATTACTTCCACGTCATGGTTTTTAACTAAAAGTTCATTAACTGCCTCTTCCCCGACCAATGTATTTGTGTAAGCTTTTAGTATGGGAGAAGTTATTTGAATGTTCTTTTTATCAAAGTCTACCATTCCGAATCTCTCAATTTCTACCAATAATTTCCACTTGAACTGTGGGCTTTCCTTAATTCCTTGCTTTAGAATTTCCAAAAGCTCATTTATGTTGAAGGAATTGATTTTTTCTATTACCCTTTGGATATCGTATCTGTTTATTGGGAGAATTGACGCTACTGCTATATGATAAGGATCTGCTCTAAAGGAAGTTTTAACGCTCTTTTCACTGGATAACAAGACTGAGAAAATAGTTCCTAGAGTGTTGTTACCCCTAGAGCCGAAGGGTGAGTGTAAGACTATTAAGTCATTACCTATTATTTCTACTACTATCTCATCTGACCTAGGAAGAGGATATCCTCTGCTCTTATGCTTATCGATAACGTTTATCACGTTTTCATCATCATCTTCAGCTCGAATGTACTCAAATACTTTCTTAGCCACTTCTTTCTCCACTGGAATGGATTCTCCGAACCAACTAGGCAAAATTCCAGATTTTAGTTCAGCCCTTTCAACGAATATCCTATCGTCTTCTATACTTACCACTTTCCACAATCTACCGCTTAATATGAATATGCTTTCACTATCCAGTGTTGCCACAAATTCCTCATCTAAAACTCCTAATTTTGTGTTAGTTGAGTAGTCTATTACGATGTAGCTTCTCAACGAGTCTGGTATCATATTAACGTTATAGTAATATTTCCATATTCTAGGACCCGGAATCACCTTATTTTCTTTTCTCCTTATTATCCTAGCTGATTCCATTAAATCCAATACCTCATTGAACTTTTCCTCCGTTAGCTTTTCGAAATAGAATGAACTTCTTAATACATTTAATATTTCCTTTGGATCACTATACCCTTCCAACACCATTCCTGCTATTTCATGAGATGCAACGTCAAGCGGGTTATCTTCTATTAGTGGTTTCTCTAAGTATCCTTCATGAAATGAGTCTATTATTGCCTTACATTCTAAGATATCGAATATATCATCAGAGGGGATGATTATTCCTTTAGAGGTTTTTTCTATGGAGTGTCCAGCTCTTCCTACTCTTTGGACTAGTCTAATCACTTGTCTGGGAGACATATACTGTATTACCAGGTTTATCCTTCCAATATCTATTCCTAGTTCTAGGCTAGAGGTAGCTATTATTGCGTCGATATTTCCTTTTTTAAACTCGTTTTCTGCTTGTATTCTCACTTCCTTTGAGAGGGATCCGTGATGTGTTCCAACTTTTAAGCCTAACTTGGATAACTGATTTGATAAGAATTCACTGGTTTCTCTAGTATTTGTAAAAACTAGGACTGGTTTGTTACCCTCTATTATTTTCTTAAGCTCTACAATTCTAGATACTGTTTCTGGTTTCAATCCCAGTTTTAGCGTTAACTCTTGATCTCTTTCTCTTGGGATGACTATACCTATTTCCATATTTTTCATTGCATCTACTTTTGCAACCTCTACTTCATAACTGAGATACTTTTTTGCAACCTCTACGTCACCAATTGTTGCGGATATTCCAATAAATTGTATCCTATTTTTGGATAATCTTTTAATTCTCTGTAGGAGAACTGAAAGCTCAATACCTCTTTTTTCATCTAGCATTTCTTGTAATTCGTCTATTATTATCCATTTTAAGTTACTAAAATATTCTCTAAATTTGTTATTTAAAATTAAGTAAAGTAGAGTTTCTGGTGTGGTAATTAGTAGGTCAGGTGGGTTTTCAATTATTTGTTTTCTTTCTGATGTTGAAGAATCCCCATGTCTTATTTTGACGGTTATTTCAAACGCTTCACCTAATTTCTCTAATCTGGCTTGTAAGTCTCTATTAAGTGCCCTTAGAGGGGTTATGTATAAGGCTGATATCTTCTCTGGTCTATCCTTAAATATTTTATAATAGATTGGTATTATTGAAGCTTCAGTTTTACCAAAGCCAGTCGGGGCTATAATTAATACGTTTTTCCCTGACAATATTTTTGGTATTGCGATTTTCTGTATCGGGGTTAATTCGTTATATCCAAGTTTCTTCAGTCTTACCAGGAATTCATTAGTTATGTTTATCATTCTCGCAAGTATTAAGTATTACAAGAGGATATTTATAGATGTATGAGTATAGGCATGTAATTGCAAACGTGATCTTAATCTCACTAATTATGATGTTATATGTATCCTTAAGTAGTATGGTTATACCTATTGCAACTCCGGGTAGTTTTACTTCATTCCTCGATTCTTCACTACTTAATTCGTTTTCATTATTTATACTTTCATTGGTTTTAATTTCTGTGTCTTCAGTTATATTTGCTCTAATGTTTTCTTCGATAATCATTGCAATATTATATTACATAACTCTTTTTGCTTTTGCCTCAATAGTTTACAACAATTTCGTAACTTTTTCTACATTATTGGATTTGTCTCCGTATTATTTTGGGATATTGGCAATAGTCGGTATAATACTTGGATTAACTAGAAGATCATTTCCGGATGAGGTAGTATTGAATTTGAGCAGGATAAAGATCAGTATAAATAGAAAAAAAGTAGTCATTGGGGTGATTGTTCTATTAATATCTCTTTTTATCTTCTACTTTATAAGTAATAATTTGTTATTACTTATTGGTAGTATAGTAGGCTATTCTCTCTATTTAACTATCTGTGAGGAGAATGAATTTCCTCTGATCCTGCTTTCGTGGTTTTCAATACCATATATGATCACACACTCTATTAGATTCGAGACAGATTCCGAAGGAATAGAATTGGGTAAGGTTGAGGGAGTGTTATCTCCTACCTTAACTAATAGGTTCTCTCAGACGAAATATGGTTGGAAGAAGGTTTCTGGTGTCAAGTTTAATCTAAACCTTGCAAAATCCAAAAATTATAATATAGTTATAATTGGTACTAGCGGATCTGGTAAATCTTCCTTAGCAAAACTGTTACTTGAGAAGACAAACTTAAGTTATTTAGTCTTTGATCTCCATGGAGAGTATAACATTAATAATGCGAACAAGATTGATATGTCAAGGTATTCTTTAAATCCCCTTTCATTAAACGGTTCATCACCTAGGCAAAGGTCTTTAGAAATATCTTATATGTTGAAATCTTTGTTTAAATTAGGTAGTTTACAAACTATTGACATTTTCAATATCATAATGGAGACTTATGCTGAGAAAGGAGTTGATGAGAATAATCCTAATACGTGGAATTCTAAGCCGCCTACTTTTCATGATGTTTTGATAACTATGGAGAGGAAGAAGAAGCTAGTTGAGACATCTCAAGATGTTTCTCGAATTCAATCTATTGAGCCTTATATTCAATTCTTATCTAATCAAATGCTGAATGGTAACAGTATTGACATGGATTACGTATTTGATAATAATATAATTCTAGATCTTTCTAAAGTTCCAACAGATGAGCTCAAGTACATTTTGATTGAGACTATCTTGAGGGATTTTAGGAGTTATTTGTATAAGAGAGGTCAGTCAGCTTTGTGGAAATTCGTGGTAATTGACGAAGCTCCTTTTATATTAAGTAAGGAGACTGGCTTAGAGGTAGTGGAAAGACTTTTTGCTGAAGTAAGGAAGTTCGGTGTAGGCATAATTTTAATCTCACAATTGATCGATCATATAGAAAATATATTACAAAATTCAGATCATATATTTATATTTAATGTTATAGAACCAAAAGAATTAGAGTATTTGAGCAGGACTTTGGGTGGGGGTGACCAAGATAAGTATAGGGCTATTTATCAAGCAATTCAATACTTAGATAGAGCTCATGTCGTTACAGTAACAAGTGAATACAGAGATATACTTTTAGTTAAGCTTAATTCTTTAAAATAATTTGGTTATTAGTATGCCAGAGGACGAGAACGAAGATGAGTATCGAGAGGAGAGAAGTGCGGGAGAGGGAGAGGAGAAAGTCGAAGAAGAAAGTGAAGAGTTACCTAAGCTCTCGATTAAAGATATAGAATTACTTATGAAAAATACCCAAATTTGGGATGATTTATTAAATGGTAAAATCAGTGTGGATGAGGCTAAGCTAAATTTTGATCAAATCTTTAAAGAATATGAGGGTGGGGATTCTAAGAAGAAAACAAAGAGAGTACCAGCTAAAAAGGTTAAGAAACCAAAAAAGAAAGTTAAAAAAGAGGATGAGGAGAGTTAATTATGTTTAAAGTTGTTTACCCTAATGCAAAAGATTTCTTTTCTTTCATTAGTGCAGTAGCTAAGGTAAGTGATATAGTGACTTTAAATCTCTCAGAAGATGGCGTATTTTCGAGACATTTGACTGAAGATAAGACATTAATGGCTTTAGCTAAAATACCAAAGGATGTTCTTTCGGATTATAGTATAGAAAAACCGCTTTCAGTTAAATTAGACATAACTTCTGTTAAGAAGATATTATCTAAGGCTAAATCTAAAAAAGCTACTATAGAAATTGATGAAACTGAAAGTGGTATAAAGATTGTCATAAAAGATGAGAAAAGTGGGACTAAGAGTAATATATACCTTAAAGTTGAAAAAGGTGATGTTGAGCAAATTAATGAACCTAAGGTTAACTTGTCAGCCAGTTTTACAACCGATGATAAGGTCCTTGATATAATCGCTGGAGATCTTTCATTAATAGGAGAGGAGATGAAGATTTCAGCATATGAAGATAGAATTGAAATAGAGATCGATGAACAAGGTAAAAAGTATTTTGCTATTTTGACCAAAGATAAGTCCCTTAAGGATATCTCGGTGGAGAGTTCTGCTTCAGCTTCCTATAGTGTTGAGATGTTTAAGAATGCAGTGGCAGCTTTAAGAGGATTTTCCGCACCCATAACAGTTAGTTTTGGGAACAATTTACCTATAAGGCTAAGCGTTGATGTCCCTTCAGGAGGTCAAATGACGTTCTGGATAGCTCCTAGAGCATAAATTATTTTATTCCCTCTTTTTATAATTCCCATATATTTGTTATTTGAAGTTAAAATTCCAGATTTTTCTCCTTCAACAACCATTAATGATGCTATGTTCCCTTCTTCTATCCAACCATTTATGCCTAAAAACCTGTATGCGTTAGTAGTTACTGCCTTTAGGACATGTAATGAGTAATCACTGAGAGGATCTTGAAGCCTTGTTAATAGTAAGAAAGTTTCCATTTCTTTCCATAAGTTAGGATCTAATACTCCACCATTATCAGTTCCTAAAAGGACATTGATTTCTGCTCTTAGTGAATTGACAACTTTAGGTACTCCTACTGAAAACCAGAGATTACTTCTAGGACATATCACTAAGGAAATTTTTCGTTCTTTTAATATCTCCATCTCCTCTTCGCTTAAATGTGTTCCATGGATTATGAGGTTGGGGTTATACTCTTTTATTGCTGATTCAAGATCATTTCTTAGCCATTGTCTTAAGGTTTCTGAAATATGTATGGCTCTAATTTTATCTTTAAAAACGTCTTTTATCAGAGGATTTATATCTGATGTGCTAGATAGTCCGTAACCATCTACGATTTCGTGGAGAACTTTCAGATTCCCATTATTTATTTCATTGTTTTCTAATCTTCCTAAAATATAGTACAATACTCCTTGTCTCTTTAACTCAGACTTAGCTTGATTAGCGATTTTACTTCCTATTAGACCTTGTTCTCTAAAGTCTAAAATTACATGTGAACCAAAGTCCTTCGCTCTTTGAGCGAATTTTATTATTGAATTTTTTATTTCTTTTTCGGAATGATTACTTAAGCATTTATATTTTATACTATTAGGATCTCCCACGACTTCTTTTATTGGCTTATTGTATCCCATTTCTTGGCATATGAAATCAGCAGAATGCACGTGAGAATTAACTAATGTAGGTAGAACAATACCATTCTTAAAAGTTATTCCCTCAGAAGAAAACCCGTTCCCTATGTGTTGAATTATACCGTTTTCTACTTCTATATTTATATTCTCCCTTAGTTCCAATTCCTCTCCAATTAGCCCTAATCTTACGTTTATTATTATTCCTTCTTTATTTTCCATTTCTCTGACCTATCTTTCCTTATATCATCTAAGGCTGAGGTAGCTAATTTTATAGCATTTCTAGCATTTTTACTGATACCTATCCCGACCTTTAGTCCTTCTAAACTGTCTATTTTTTCAGTAACCTTATATATTACGTTGTCAGAAACGAAGCCTAGGAAATTATCTCCACCTAAATATTGGGTAATTCCTCCTATACTGTACAAAAACTTAATTAGTAAACTATATACGTCCATAATTTCAATGAAGGATTCATATATTGAAATTTTCCTTAAGCGCTCAGTGTTGTGATTTATATCGAAGTGTAATGCGGTAACATGATCATCATGGTAATTATAATTGTCCCCATGATCATTAGGAATACATCTTGATGCATTCTGTTGTGCTTCTAAAGGCGTATTGCCAGATCCTAGGCAAGTGCTAACTCTTAAAGGAATTTGGTCATTGATATCCTTAACCATTTGAGATATTTGCTCTGGAGTAAGACTGTTAACTATTATTAGGAAGTTATCATATCTAAGTTGCAATGGAAATGCGTAATACTCAGAGGAAATTTCATGTATAGTTCTCATTATTTCATTTTGTGTTTTTTGTATTATCCATTCTCTATCTTCACCTAAGCCTTCAGTCCATTCTCTGTAATCCACTAGTTTGACGGCTAAAATTTTCAATCCAATATCACCATTTCAGATACCTTTTCTAATTCATCTAGCCGTTTTAATCTCAAAGCTAGCTTGACCGCAGCTTCTACAGCTCTATTTGTATATTCCTCTATTCTCTCTACTGCTTGTTCGTGTGTTGCACCAGGTCCTATTATACCTAAAGTTACAGGTTTTCCATATTCTACTGATAAGTCAGTTAACTTTCTCGCAGTCTGACTAGCTACTATTTCATCGTGTTTAGTTTCTCCCTTTATAACTGCACCTAAAGCTACTACTGCGTCTATGTAATCTTTTTCAAGTAATTTCTTTACGGCTAATGGCATATCGTAAGTTCCAGGTACTTTTACTACTACCCTAGCTTCTGCGTTAAGGAATTTAGCGTGAGATATCGCTCTCTGTAGCATTAAGTAGGTTATGTCATAATTAAATTCTGCTACTACTATACCTAATCTAATCAATCTCTCCTGCATCTCTATACCCCTGCCTTAAACCTTTTCCTGCGAAAGGAGTTAATGCGTTTTTTCCATCTCTTACTAATTTAACTAGGTTTCTAGCGTGTTTAGTTGCCCTATCGATAGCGATTTCCTTTAACTTTTCTTCATCCTCAGCTTCGTCCTCATGAACAGTTACATCAATCACGTGCTTAGAAGTTAATATTTGTACGAATATTAACCCTATACTAGCAGCCAAATAACTATACTTGTCTAGCATTGTCTTACCAACCCATCCTAACGTTATTACTCCATCACATCCTTCATCAATTAGGCGTTTTGCAGCAACTGGTAGGTCTTTTATCCCGGGCACAGTATATCTGACTATCTGACTATCATCGTCTTCACTTTGAATTACCTTGTACGCTATACTTCCCATATCTACTCTCGAAAAGGTAGTATCTGCAACTCCATATTTTCTCATATTAACACCTCTTTAAGGATTTCCTTTCCCTCTATAAAGAGGAAACCTAAACTATCTGCAATCTTTTTAGCTTTCTCCTTGTTCATACTATATTTCTCATCTAACATCTCCGCTAATACTGCACTTCTCTCTAACCCTAATTTATCCAGTAATGTAATAGTTAACTCTGTATGCCCTCTTCTTTGGGACAAGTTTCTAGCTATTAGTATTGGCACGTGTCCTGGGGATATAAAGTTTGAATAAAACTCTTGTTTTGCTTCATTAGGATTATTTTTAATTAATGATATTACCTTATGTAACTCACTTATTGTGACATATCTATCGTAATCTGAAATACCTGTTTTAGTAGTTATATGATTCACCCATAAGGAGAATGCTGGGAAATCCCCGTAAGATTGCTTTTTGACTAAGCTATAATAAAGAGGGTGTTTTGCTAGGTAATCTGCCATAAATTCCAGATTTAAAGTTCTAGCTTCTTGGTAAGATGTTGCATAACAAATTAGACCTCCAGCTTCTTTTCTAAGTACATATATACTTTTCCACGATATTGCTCCTGCGTAGAATATCATATCAGTTTCTTCCTCTCTTCCATCAAAGTCGTAGATCAAGATTGGCATCCCGCTCTCGAGATCTTTTCGTATTTCTGATAGATTGAACATATCGTTAGTAAACTATTATTGAAAGTATATAAGAGTATTTACTTAAAAAAGAGTACATATTTTAACACAATATTTAGAAATATACGCTATGGCGTTTTAATGGAAATATGATTGAAATTTCTTTCATTATAAATCAAATAAATGTTGGAAAAATTGTGATAGGTGGAGGAGATCTCTTTCATATAGATTCCATCTGGTTAATTCCATATCAGTATCGTTAATAAATTCTGTTTAAAGGATGTTAGAATAAAGGGTAAGATTCTAAAATGTGTCATTTTAGTCTAATGAGATAAGTTAAAACGTTGATACAACAGAAATATAAGTCTAAATGTTTATTTTATTAACAAATGTCAAGCTCTGCTTATAATCCGTTTAACTGGAAGTTCATTTTGCTATCTCAAGTAATGATGATATTGTTTTCGCTTGTGCTAAGCTTTTTCCCAAAATACTTCATAGAATTCTATATACTTTACATTATTGTATATTTGGGAATAACATCAGTAATTGTTATGAGATCCAATCCTCTACTGCGAGAAAGAAGATCTTTAGGCGAAATAACTGCAGCTAGGACTCTGTACGAAGAGAAGAAAGCAACTGATTTAATCAACAAGGATGAGGATTACCTAAAGGAGACCACTGAGGTGATGAAGAAGAACATGTCTTCATTAGGAATAATGTTCTTATATCTAATAATTCTGATAATACTATATAATTACGTGATAATCAAGTTCGTAACTTCTATCTCGGATACGTTGTATAGGTTTGGTTTTTACGTATTATATTTTGAATTACTTTATGGTGTAAGTTTCTTAATGAACAGAAGAGTTTTGAGGTTCCAAACTAATATTCCTATGGCTCCCACTTCGTATAAGATAACTGAAAAAGGGGTAATAGCTACTGATAGGTCTGGATTATTTTTGCCAGCCAAATACTTGTTAAACGCTCAAATATCCCCAAATAGAGATAAAAAATATGTTGAAATTAAATCCTCAGACTCTAAGTTCCCATTCCATGTTAGGTTATATTCACCGGATATTGATAAGATAACGGAATTAATAGAAAGAGTGAAGAAAATTGAACTTAAAAAACAATCTCCCTCTGAAAGTTAGAGAAGTGAAGATGGGAATAACTAGCAATCGTATTATGAATCCTTACTCCATCAAACCCGTTAAATAAGCCCCTTCCAATCTTAACTTTGAATGTGAAAGTTCTTTCATTAACAGATAATGGCTTAGACACGTGAAATTCATGACCTCTAACTATAGTATCCTTTGGGACCAAGAAGTTGTCAGAAATGGATTCCAATTCAGTATAGCCTATTGTAAGCTTATCTTTTGTTTTTATGTCTATATCAAAAACTCCAACCATTTTGTATTTATTGTCATTTTCATCTATTAAATTATTTGACAGATACATTAGTCCACCACACTCAGCGTATATCTTAATTCCGTCATAAGATAGTCTCTTAAGCCAAGCCTTTGTATTACTAGAGTTCTCTAGTTCTCTTAGATGCAACTCAGGATAACCTCCACCAATGTAAACTGCATCTACATCGCTTACAGTTTCATTGTTTAATGGACTGAAAAATTCCAATTCATATTTCTTCTTTAAAATATCAAGATTCTCAGCATAGTAAAAACTGAAGGCAGAATCATACGCTATTGCTAATTTCTGTTTGGGTTCAGTGTTTCTGGAATCTCTGTCTGCTACTCCAAAGTTTAATTCTTCGTCATCTATGATTTCTAACATTTTATCCAAATCTATGTATTGTTGAACCATTTCCCCTATTCTTCCTATAATTTCGCTAACTTCTTTATTATCCTCTATTGTTAAGAGTCCCAAATGTCTTGATTTTACCTCAAGGGATTTGTCATAAGGTATATATCCTAAAACTTCCACATCATCTTCAATAGCCCTCTTGCAATAATTATAGTGAGTTTGTGATCCAATTTTGTTAAAGATTACCCCTTTTACGTCCACATCTTTTCTATAAAGTTTAAGCCCTTTCACGATTGCTCCAACAGTACTACTTATATTAGAACAATTTATCACTAAGATTATTGGCGTTTTAGTAACCTTGGCTAACTCATAGGTACTGAAAGATGTCTCAATTCCATCATACAATCCCATCACTCCTTCTATTACTCCAACATCAAAGCCCTTCATGTATTTAGACAAACTCTTTTTAACGTTCTCTTCTCCCATCATCCATAAGTCTAAATTAATTGAGGGATACCCAGTGGCTATTTTATGGTAACCTGGATCTATGAAGTCCGGTCCAGCTTTGAAACCTCTAACTTTCATTTTTTTAGAGAGTGCTCTCATTATTCCCGAGGCTATTAACGTTTTTCCGGAGTTACTTCTGTCCGAGGCTATTAAAATCCTTTTCACAGAAGTCATTTCTGATCAGAATAAATTAAGCTTTATGTATCATTAATTAAATTGAAAGTTAATAACGCTTTAAATGTTTCTATAATGAAGTTAAAGATAGGTTGTTATGAGAGTTGTTTACGGTGATGTAAGGGATTTCAAAACCATAGTTACTGCTTTAGCCAAGTTAGTAGATGAAGCAGCATTAAAATTTAAGCAAGATGGTGTTGAGCTAGTAGCATTAGATAGAGCTCACATATCGCTAATCACAATAACTTTACCGAAAGATATGTTTAAAGAATATGATGTTAGTGAGGACTTTAGATTTGGTTTTAATACTCAGTATTTACTAAAGGTATTAAAGGTAGCTAAGAGGAAGGAAGCTGTAGAGATATTTAGTGACTCTCCCGACCTAGTTAAGATATCTATTATTGGAAGTACGAACAGGGAGTTTTATATAAGAAATCTAGAAATAGCTGAACAACAAATACCGGATATAAACTTACAATTTGATATAAGTTCTACTATCAGTTCAAAAGGTTTTAAGTCTGCAATAGAAGAAGTCTCAGCTATTACCGATACTGTGATAATAGAAGGTCATGAAGATAGTATTGTCGTTAAGGCTGAGGGTGAAAATAAAGTTGAGGTTGAATTTACTAGAGATACTGGTGGTTTGCAAGATATAGAGTTCAGCAATGAAGCAACGGGCTCATATTCGGCAGAGTATCTAAATGATATACTAGAGTTAACTAAACTATCAGATTTTATGAGACTATCCTTTTCTAGCCAGAAACCTTTACAGTTATCATTTAATATGGAAGGGGGCGGGAAAGTTAATTATCTCCTTGCACCTAAAGTTAGCTAATGCAGTTCAAAAAAGCCTTAGTGGGAAGTTTTCCTAAAAATCCAAAGTTAGGAAAGGCTATATCATGGTATAATATGAATAAAATAGACGAGGAAAAGCTAAACAAGTATTTAAAAGAGGCTATGATGAATTTATTTAAATTAGCTAATGAAATTGAACTAAACTACGTAACTAATGGGCTCTTCAGATGGGACGATCTAGTTGATACGTCGTTTGGGTTCGTTAAAGGAGCTGAGAAAGGAGCTTTACAAAGATTTCTTGATAATAACTTCTATTACAGACAGCCCGTAATTAAGGGAAAAATTGAGTTTGCAGGAGATGACAACAAATTCATTAAAGACCTAAGGTTTTCTAAGGAAGTTAAAGAAGAAGTGGGATTAAAGTCAAAGCTTAAAGCTGTAATACTAGGTCCAGTCTCATATTATCTTTTATCAGTTGACGAATATTACAAAAATCCCGTTGATGCAATTACGGATTATTCTTTAGTTGTCAATTCTTTATTAAAGAACATATCAGATGTAGTTGAGGTCGTGGAGATTCATGAGCCAATGCTATTAAAGAAGGGAGTAGGTAATGAAATTTTAGAAAAAGTCCCAGAAGTTTATAGGTCAATGCTTAGTGGAGTAGGTTTAGAAAAGCATTTGATAACTTATTTTGAAATAGAGAATCCTAAGAGATTAGATACTATCTTTTCTCTACCGGTAGACTATTACGGCATAGATGTAGTTGATAATTTGAAGAAGTTAGGCAAAGTTTATCCGTACTTCTCAGGCAAGAAAGTGTATTTAGGAGTGTTAGATTCCAGAAATACTAAGATGGAGAGACTAATTACGATAAGAAGATTTTTACATTCGGCTGAGGAAAATAAAGCGTCAGATGTGATAATTGGAAACACTTCGTTACTAGATTTTATTCCAGAAGTAGTTGCGATAAGAAAACTAAAACTTTTAAAGAATCTAGATAAGGTTTTGACAAAGATGGTGAGAGCTAAATGAGTGAACTACCCATATTGCCTACAACCGTGATAGGCAGTTATCCGAGACCTAAATGGTTAAAAGAAGCGATAAGGCTGAATAAGGCTGGTAAAATAAGCACTGAGGATCTTAATGAAGCGTTTAATGATGCTGTGATAACTGTCTTAAATGATCATAAAAAAGGCTGGCATTGATGTGCCAACTGACGGTGAGGTTAGAAGAGACGAGATGGTTGAGTTTTTTGCCGAAAGGATAAAGGGATTTAGATTTTATGGACCAGTAAGAGTATGGGGGACTGCGTATTATAGGAAACCATCCGTAGTGGGTAAGCTAGAATATAACATGCCGATGCTAGTTGATGAGTTTAACTTTGCAAAATCTGTGTCCTATACTGAAAACATAAAGGTAACGATCACTGGTCCATATACTATTGCTGAGTGGTCATATAATGAGTATTATAAGAACAAAAGGGATCTGGCTTTCGATTTGGCTAAAATAATAAATCAAGAAATAAGAAATTTGGTGGACGCGGGATTAAAAATAGTCCAAATAGATGAGCCAGCTTTACATACTAGAAAGGAGGATGTGGAATGGGGTATTGAAGCTGTTAATGAGGCAGTAAAAGGGATTAATGCTAAACTAGTGATGCACATATGTTATGGTGATTATAAGTTGGTTGCACCATATTTGAATGAAATAAAGGTTGATCAAATAAATTTTGCATTAAAAATATATGATTACAAACCTTTGAAATTATTTAAGAAATATGAGTATAATAAAGAGATAGGTGTTGGAGTGATAGACGTTCATAATAGAAGAGTAGAAACCCCTGAGGAAGTCGCTAAGGATATATTAAACGTATTAAACTACTTCCCACCAGATAAGGTTTGGATAAATCCAGACTGCGGGCTAAAGCTTCTTTCCAGAAAAGTAGCATATCAGAAGTTGGTATCTATGGTTGAAGGAACTAAAATCGCAAGAGAAGAACTTAAAAAGAAAGGTATAATTTAATATATTAGTCAAGGTGCTAGTGAATGAATAAAAGAAGAGCAAGAGGGAGATCGCATTCAATTAGACCAGCAAGGGCTGGATCGCCAAAATGGATAAGGTTCACTAGAGAGGAAGTTGAGATGCTAGTAGAGGAATTAGCCAAGAAGGGATATTCTCCTTCAATGATAGGTGTTATACTTAGGGATCAGTATGGTATTCCATTAGTTAAGCAAGTCACCGGTAAAAAACTAACTAAAATTCTTGAAGAGAGGAATCTTAAGTCTACAATACCAGAAGATCTATTTAACTTAATAAGAAAAGCTGTAAATATTAGAAGGCATTTAAATGAGTTCCCAAGAGATAAAACCGCTAAGAAGGGCTTAGAAGAAGTTGAATCTAAAATCAGAAGGCTAGTAAGGTATTATAAAAGTATTAAAAAATTACCAATCGACTGGGCATACGATCCAACTAAAGCTGAACTACTTGTAGCAGGAGCATCTTAGTCAGTTTTTAATAAAGATTCTTTTATTCTTCTTACTAAAACTTCTCCTATTTTCTCGTCAAAGCCTAATGGGTCAGCTATTGTAACTTTTATCTTCTTTCCCATATACTCAATGTCCTTCTCATTATCTAAACCTAGAAGCTTCGGTATATCTCGCTTAAAGTGCATTCCAGTAGCAAAAAGTAAAGGAACGACAATTATTTGATCAGCTCCTTTATTTAGTAG
The DNA here is from genome assembly GCF_007050195.1 of Sulfolobus sp. B1. Lineage (NCBI taxonomy): Archaea > Thermoproteati > Thermoproteota > Thermoprotei > Sulfolobales > Sulfolobaceae > Sulfolobus > Sulfolobus sp. B1. The sequence continues at coordinate 20,515 of NZ_QIMI01000008.1, forward strand.
ACTATCTAATGCTTCCTTTAGTGTTGGAGTATTAAATTCAATGAAGCCATATTCTACTAGATTGAAATACTTAGACAGATATTCAGCATATTTAATACCAACTTCCTTCCAATCCGGTAATTTACTCCCGTGCAAGACTAATAAAACTCCTAACATTATTCCACGATGATTAATGGTAACGCGATTTTATATATTTGTTTTCAGTTATACCACTAAAAAGGTGACACTAACTTATGCCAGACTTCAAGATAGTAATTTCAGACCCTCAAACTAAGGAGCCCAAAAGGGCTAAGATTAAGGTTAAGGCTTCAGATCAAGTTAAGTCTATAGCTGGAGAGAAAGAGGGAAAAGCTCTGCCTCTTGCTAAAATGAGTGAGAAGACGAAACAAGCCTTAAATGCTGATATGCTAGTAACCTTGGAAATAGAAAAACAAGAGGGAGATAAGAAGGTTAAGGTAAAGGGTCATTTTAAGATAGAGTTAGATAATAGTGTTCCAGAAAACGAAGTTTGGATAAGTAAAACCATGTCTGAAAAGTTTGGTTTGGATGAATTTGAAGCATTAGCGTATAGGACTAAATCAGTTCAAATAAGTATTGATCAAAACAAGGCTTCCTCACTAATAGGTTCTAAAATTGGTGATGTTATAGATGGTTCATTAGTAGGCATTCCAGCTAAGTTGAAGATAACTGGTGGATCTGATAATTCTGGTTTCGCTATGAGGTTTGACGTAACGGGTAGTGCTAAAAGGAAGATATTATTAAGTGGTCCACCAGGATTTTACCCAGAGGAAGATGGTCAGCGTAGGAGAAGAACGGTTAGGGGTAATATGATTAGTCAAGATGTGGTACAAGTTAATACGATTATTATAAGGTGAAATGGTTTTTGGTTTGGCCTAAAGTTCAACCTGAAGTGAATATAGGAGTTGTTGGTCATGTAGATCATGGTAAAACTACGTTAGTCCAAGCTATAACCGGAGTATGGACCTCTAAACATTCTGAAGAACTTAAGAGGGGAATGACAATAAAGTTAGGCTATGCCGAGACTAGTATAGGTTTATGCAAAAGTTGTAGGAAACCTGAGGCTTATGTAACTGAACCATCTTGTAAATCTTGTGGATCTGATGAAGAACCGGAGTTTTTAAGGAGGGTGTCGTTTATTGATGCTCCAGGTCATGAAGTTCTAATGGCAACTATGCTTTCCGGAGCTGCTTTAATGGATGGGGCTATTTTAGTAGTAGCAGCTAATGAACCTTTTCCTCAGCCACAGACTAGAGAGCATTTCGTTGCGTTAGGAATAATTGGTACTAAGAACCTAATTATAGTTCAAAATAAAGTGGATGTAGTATCAAGAGAGGAAGCATTAAAACAATACAAGGACATACAGAATTTTATAAAAGGTACCTGGGCAGAGGGCTCTCCCATAATACCTGTCAGTGCTCTGCATAAATTAAATGTTGACTACTTATTGCAAACTATAGAGGAGAGAATAAAGACTCCTTATAGAGATTTATCCCAACAACCCGTAATGTTAGTTATAAGGAGTTTTGACATTAATAAGCCTGGTACCTCGTTTGAAGACTTGAAAGGTGGTGTGATAGGAGGAAGTATAATTCAAGGTATGTTTAAAATAGATCAAGAAATAAAGATTGTTCCAGGTTTGAGGGTAGAAAGTCAAGGGAAGGTAAGTTATGAGCCTATTTACACTAAGGTTTCGTCGATAAGATTTGGGGATGAGGAGTTCAATGAGGCTAAGCCCGGTGGACTAGTGGCTATAGGAACTTACTTAGATCCTTCATTAACTAAGGCGGATAGTTTGCTTGGAAACGTTGTAACCTCAGCTAATTCTAAGATAGATGTTCTTTGGGATTTCAGAATGAAATATAATCTATTGGAGAGAGTTGTTGGTGTAAAGGAATTGTTAAAGGTTGATCCTATAAGACCTAAGGAGACTCTAATGTTATCTGTTGGATCTTCCACTACTCTCGGAGTGGTTACACATGTAAAATCTGATGAGATTGAAGTTAGCTTAAGGAGACCTGTTGCCGTTTGGTCTAAAGGAGTTAGAGTTGTAATTAGTAGACAGATTGGTGGAAGGTGGAGAATGATAGGATGGGGAATTATATAATTAAGGTTTTGATAGATACAAATATTTTGTTATATATATACGATGGTTTGGATCCTTTTACTAAAATTATAGAATTGTTAGAATATAAACCTACTTTTTATATTCATTCAAATGTCTTAAAAGAATTGGATATATTGGAAGAAAGAAATAAAAAAGGATTTATTATTCCAACAAGAGTTAGAATAGCCAGAAAATATTTGGATACATATAAAAACATGTGGAATTTAATTAGGGATTATGAAGAATTGCCTATAGATGACGCTCTTATTAGGACTGCCCTTAAACATGATATGTTTATTTTTACTAATGACAAAAAATTAAAAAACATTTCTATTAAAAAAGGTGTAGGAGTATTATATCTACAAGGTAGGAGTAAAATTATAAAATCCTTATATTTTATCTAACGTATGTATAAACTTATTAAAGCACGTAGTGTGGTTAGGATTCCGCCAAGTGAATTCGGTAAGCCTTTGGAAGAGGTCTCGATAAATGAGCTAAGACAACAATACCAAGAGAAATTAATTAAAGATTTAGGATTAGTACTAGCTATTTTGGACATTAAGGTAAATGAGGAAGGAGTTTTAGTATTTGGAGATGGGGCTACATATCATGAAGTTGAATTTAATATGCTCACATATGTTCCAGTTCCTCAAGAAGTAGTGGAAGGAGAAGTTGTTCAAGTTGACAACTATGGTGTTTTCGTTAATTTAGGTCCAGTTGACGGATTAGTGCACATATCTCAGATAACTGACGATAATCTTAAATTTGATAATACAAGGGGGGTCATTTTTGCAGAAAAATCCAAAAAGGTCATACAGAAGGGAGATAAAGTAAGGGCAAGAGTAATTAGCATTGCCTCAGCTACTTCTTCAAGATTACCTAGAATAGCTTTAACGATGAGACAACCTTACTTAGGAAAATTAGAGTGGATTAAAAAGCAGTGATGTTTAAATGGCCAGGAAATCTTTATTCAAGGCTTGTAAAAATTGTAAGGCTTTGGTTAATCCAGATGATTCTGTATGTCCAATTTGTGGATCTACTAACTTTAGTGATGATTGGGATGGTATTATAATAGTTATTGACGAAAATTCGGAAATCTCTAATATAGCAGAGGTAAAGAAACCTTGGAGATACGCGATAATAGTGAAATAGAATTATGCTTTACATTTGATGATGTGAATCTAAGGAGAGAACTTTCTAGACCATATGGTATTTTATTTGTAAATAATAATTTATTTCTAAATTTTTTGAAAGAATTCCGCAATAGAAAGATAATAACTGTAGGTGATTATGTAAGTGCTTTTTTAGAAACTAATAGTATTCTCCCCTACCTAGAAATTGTTGATGGAAAGACTAGGAGAAAGATTGGAGTAGAAAGTAAATGGAAGATAAAATACAAGATAAAGAATGAAGCTGGTGTCATAAGACTATCTACATTTGATACTATTCGAGAAGCTTTGTCAAATGGTGGAATTATTTTAGTAGAAGGAGAAGAGGACTTACTCGTAATGCCAGTTATCATGTACTCTGAATTAGGAAGTTTTATAATATATGGACAGCCTGGTGTAGGTGCAGTGGTTATCATAAACAATGAAGTGATTAGATGGAGAACTTTAGATCTATTGAATAAAGCTTACGTGAAAAAATGTTAGATTTGTCAGACCTGCGCAGGCTCTTCATCTATCTGCCCTTTCGAGCCTCATCATCTATGCTCCATACTTTTCTGCTCTATTAGAGTAGTTAAGCAAAATATTTAAAACATCTAGTCCCCTTATTCTTAAACTACCTTTTCTAACCTCTTTCTCATTGAAATCATTTACACTATCATAAACTATAGGATAAGGAACATATATCATTATGGGTACGGGATCACCAGTATGTTCTTTGAACTCGACTGGAGTAGTGTGATCTCCAGTAAAGGCTAACACCAAGCTATCTCTTCCCACTTTGTCCACTATTTTACCTATTACACTATCAATTCTTTCTATTGCCTTTACTTTCTCTTCTATTAATCCATCATGAGATGCAGCGTCAGTAGCTTTTATGTGTAAGAAAACGAAATCATAATCCTTGAGCAAGTCAATTGTAGCATTAGCCTTAGCATTATAATCAGTATCTATCCCACCAGTTGCACCAGGGGGCGTAACTACATTCATGCCTAATTCTTTGCAGATTCCCTTAATTAATGCCGTAGCTGAAACCGCTGCAGCTTTTAAGCCAGTGTAACTTTCCAACTTAGGTAGCTTAATGTAGTAAGATGGTCCTCTTAATAAGATGATATTAGCTGGTTTTTCTCCTCTGTCTATTCTCTTCTTGTTTATTTCAGAGTCATTAAGTACTTCGTAAATTTTTCTAGTTAACTTATTTACTATCTCTGCTGTTCTAAGAGATTTGAAATCGTTATCCAATGGCCTACTTTGAAATAATTTTAGCCCTTCTTGATGAGGGTCAGTGTCAGAAATTTTATCACTTAACTCCTTTCCAGATAAAACTACTGCAACTCTGTGTTCAGTTCCTTTGTAAAATTTAATTCTAATTCCGTCTATTTCTTTTATTTTTTCATTAAGTTCTTTAACTAATTCCTCTCCTTCTTCTATTTTTCTACCAGCTCTTCTATCGGTCACTATTAGATCATTGTTTACTGTAGCGAAATTTCCCCTGAAAGCTACATCTCCATCATTAAGTTCTGCTCCTGCTCCTAATGCCTCAAATGCTCCTCTTCCTCTATAATACTTGTGAGGATCTAGTCCGAAAATCGAGAGATGTGAAGTATCACTACCAGCTATAACACCGGGTGAAATTGGATCCATTAAACCTACTATGGAATTCTTTAATAGCTCTTTGATGTTAGGTTTATTAGCAGCTTCCAATGGGGTTAATCCATTTAATTTATTAACTGGTCTATCACCTAAGCCATCAGCAATTACTAGAACTAGTTTATACTCTTTTTTCATCCTAAAACTACCCTCTTCAAATCTTTAGCCCTTCTTGATGAGGGTCAGTGTCAGAAATTTTATCACTTAACTCCTTTC
>NZ_QIMI01000090.1:0-7017 GCF_007050195.1 Sulfolobus sp. B1
AAAGGAGATACAGTATAGTTGGCAAATTCATGATATGCTTCGTCAATTAACACAAAACCTTTAGTGTTTTCAGCTAATTGAGCTACTAAATCTTTTTTTCCTCCAAGCATTGGTGAACCCGTAGGGTTGTTTGGATCATCTATCACTACCAGTTCCGCATTCTTAGCTAGTTCCAAAACTTTTTCAAGGTTCATTCTCCACCACTCTTTATCTTCTATTAAATCTACTCTAACGATTCTAGCTCCCCTAGCTTTTGTGTAAACTGAGTACATACTATAGGAAGGGAAATTAGTAACTACCAGATCTCCAGGCTCTAACAAGTTATAGAACACTGCCCTTAAAGACCCATCTGCTCCTACTGAAGGGTAAATGTTATCCAATTCTACCTTAGCGTACTCTGCAGCAAGCTCTCTATATCTTCTAATTAAGTCAGGGTGTTGATATCTATTTCCTTTATCAAGATAGTTTTTCACGGCTTCGATTATGAACTTAGGGGGCTCAAGGGGTGACTCGTTTAGATGTAATCTAGTTCCTTCCTTGATATCTGTAAAATCATATTCTTCTGCCGTTAATAACCAAGACTTTAATTTATTTCTAATTAAGTTGGTTGGTGCAATACAAAACCCTATATAAGACAAGTAAAAAAGGTAAATAAGCTTTGATGAAATATAGTATCCCGTGAATATTGTAGATTACATATTAAGTTTAAGAGGTAATAGAGTTTTAGTAGTCTCATACTTCATCAATGTAAAAGTTAATCTAATTTATAATATAATTAAAAAATTAAACAATTCCAACATATGTGTCATTAATTTTGAGAAGCTAATAAAGATAGTTAACTTTTCAATAAAACAAAGCTGTAATGAGAATTCATATGTAATAGTTTTTGAACCTAAAGGTGAAGACGATCTTACTATGAGGTACGATCTAGTAATAAGTACCTTCGAGATCAAAGCTAACTTTGATGAGATAGTAAAAATAGAAAAGATTTCGCAAAGTATGTATAAGGCTAAAAACAAGGCAGGCAATATGTTTCTTTTTAAAATAGTAAATGACAACATAGTTGAGGAATCATTAAAGCCATTGCAAGAGACTATAGTTAGCTTATTGAAGGAGTATGGTGGAGAGGTTGATATGAGTGATGTGGTTAATATTATATCAAAAAAATACGGATTAAGTAAAGATGCAACTAGACAAGAATTGTTATTCCTTAAGCAACTAGGTATCCTAGATATAAAAAACAAGAAAGTGTTTCTCACTCAACTATTATAGCTGGTCTTAGAGGTAAAGCGTCTTTCTTATACAATTCCTTAATCTTTAAATTATACTCATTAATCTCTACCTTAATTCCTAGCTTCTTCTCCATATACCTTGATAATTGACCTAATACTGATGTTTCATCTATATCAAAGTTTAGTGCTAATTTTTTCATGTCATCATCAAGTTCTAAAGACTCATTAAATATTCTCTGAAAGAGCCTAGCTTCATCTTTGTTCTTAGGCCTATGTAAATCCATGAAAGTCTTAGACTGTCCATTCGATTTAATAGCATCTTTTAATAATTCTTTAATTTCTTTATCTCTTACACAATATAAGGAGACCTTTTTAGGTTCTCCTTTATATACGTTTAATATAGATCTTATATCCTCGATTATTCTGTTCATGTACTCATACTCTAACAAAGCTAATTCATCTATCTTAGCCTTCTCCACCTCTGGCCATTTTTCATTAACTATGAATTCTTGCCTATGAAGAATCTCATGCCAAATCTCCTCAGCTAAGTGTGGAGCAAACGGCGTAATTAGCTTCAACCACGTAATTAGCACCTCTCTTAGGATCCTACCATTAGCGTTCCTATTTTCTGCAGAGACCATGTTAAAGTACTCGTCAAGATTAGACGTAAACATAAAGAGGATTTCATTTATTGCATTTCTTAATTCAATGTTTTCCATATATTTTGTAACATTTTCAACCATCTTATAGGATATAGATAAAAGCCACTTCTCTGGAAAACCATGTGTTTCATCCTTATAGTTATCCAAATTATTAAATAGATCAAATATTTTTCTTACAGTTTCTCCAATAGTCTTAACTAGGGTTTCAGAAAAGTTAACATCAGAACCCATGTCAGCTGTGGAAGATAACGCTATTCTCATTATATCAATTCCAAACATCTTCAGACCTTTCCGCAATGGTATTATGTTCCTAAGTGATTTACTCATTTTCTTTCCTTCATATAACACTAAGCCGTTAACTGCGATAGCTTTAGGCCATAAGTTCTCTGGAAATATCGCAGCATGATTGAAAATGAAGAAGGTTAGATGATTAGGGATCAGATCCTTACCACTATGTCTTATATCCAATGGATACCAATACAAGAACTCTTCTCTTAATTCTTTAAGTACATCTGCTGTTATACCAGTTCTCTTACTTACTTCTTCTACATTTCCTAATCCCAACATCACATAATCGCAGAACTCTGGGGTAAGATGGGATAAGGTTATTCTATATTTCTTAATCTTGTGAGCTATCGTGTAATAGGCCATGTATATTGTTGAATCGCTTAAACTTTCTATTATCCACTTCTTATCCCAAGGCAATGGAGTTCCTAGACCTCTAGTCCTCGCACATGCCCTCTTCTCTAACCATCCTATAGTAAATTCGAAATCTTTTCTTACCTCGTCAGGGATAATCCTCATGTTTCCTAATAATTTTCTAGCTAGCTCTTTCCAATCTGATCTGGAATAGTCAAGAAACCATTGGTCTTTGAGTAACTTAACTACGATCTCTGTACCACATCTACAGTACACTGGCTTATTCATTATTTCAAAAATTTTTCTCCCTATGTTATTTGATATCATAAACTCTGTTATCGCCTCTCTAGCTTTAGGTACGGGAAGACCACTTAACTTCCTTAATTCCTCTTTATAATCTTCCTTAACCAATTTTTCTAGGTCACTTATCATTACTCCTTTATTATATTCTGTTCTATAGACATACTCAGTTAGTTTCTTTAGATCAGCATCACTTTTAGGATTATTCTTCTCTACAACGTCCTTGCCTAATGTATTTCCTAATCCCTCTACAAAAATAACTGGGATTACTTCAACATCTTTATTATTTTTCTTCATATAGTAATAATCGAAAGGAGCATGAGCAGGAACACTCATCACAACTCCAGTTCCCAAATCAACATCAACAAAACTACCTCCGTAAACTTCTATCTCCTTACCAGTGATAGGATTCTTTACCTTCATCCCTACTAGTTTAGAGCCTTTAACTTTCTCTATAATTTCTATGTCTTTATCTATTTGGAAGGAGAGCTTAAAGGCTGCCCTCTCACTTATTATCATCCTATTTCCAAAAATATTGGCTACAACGTAGTTCTCATTCGGGTTTACCCATATACCTATTGCCCCAAACACCGTTTCTGGTCTTAGCGTTGCAGCAGGAAATATTCCTTTATCTGAATTAAAGTATATTAATACAAACTCCCCAATTTCGGGTTCCACGTCACCCTTAGTATCGTGCATACCAACTGGAAGTTGATGGACTGGGCACCATCCGACTGGATGTGTATCCTTAACTACATACCCTTTGCTTTGTAACTTGTGAAACTGCCAAATAATAAATGAGGAGAACTCAGGGTCAATAGTAGTGAACTCCCTTCTCCAATCTATACTTAATCCTATTTCCTTCATAGCGCTCTTTATATCTTCTTTGAAGTAATTAGCCATGAATAGAGGGTCTGACATCTTAGGAATTACATCTGGGGAAATCTCATAAATGTCCTTAAATGTATCTATTAGATCTTTATCTCCTTTAGCTATCCCATCAGCCATAGCCATAATTGGAGTTCCCGTATAATGGAAACCCATGGGAAATAATACATTGTACCCTTGCATTCTCTTGAATCTCGCTACAACATCAGCAGTGACGTACGTTCTACCATGACCAATATGCCAAGGACTATTCGGATAGGGAAAAGCTACTGTAGTATAGAACTTTGGTCTATTAGGATCTGGATTCGACTCATATATTTTAGCCTCCTCCCACTTCTTTTGCCACTTAACTGCAACAGTGTTCAGAAAATCAACAAAGTCCTTATAACGTGAGCTTATCTCACTTCACCAAAAATGATATAACTAGGACTTTTTTAAATATTATTCAATGTTTACTAGAACCGGAGATGATGGTAATACCAACGTGATAAATAAGCGTATAGGGAAAGATTCTCCATTGGTAAACTTTCTTGGCGATATTGACGAATTGAATTCATTCATAGGGTTTGCCCTAAGTGTAATAAAATGGGAAGATATTAGACAAGATTTGATGAGAGTTCAGCAAGAGCTATTTATAGTAGGTGAAGAGGCAGTAAAAAATGAGGGGAAGATTAAAGAAGAGAGCGTTAAATGGATAGAGAAAAGGACTGTGGAGTACAGAAAGGAAAGTGGTCCAGTAAAATTATTCGTAATACCCGGTGGGTCGGAAGAAGCATCTAGGTTACACGTAGTTAGAAGTGTAGCAAGGAGAATAGAAAGAAATGCTGTAAAGTATTCTAAGGAAGTCCAGTTCAACAAGTGGATAATAGTTTATCTTAATAGATTATCATCCCTTTTGTTTGCCATGGCAATTGTTGCAAATAAGAGAAATGGTGTTGAGGAAAGAATTTATGATATAGGTAAGTACTTCTGATATCCCTCTGAATGAGGTAATAGACTGGCTCTTATTAAGAGTTCACAATTCTTACAAATTTTTCTCCCTGGAGTTGTAGGTTCTCCACATATTATGCAATTCGGCAACTCACCAATTGTAGTATAATTCTTCTTAATTCTAGCTGAGATTTCATCAAATTCCTCAAGAATCTTGAGCAAACTGCCTGGTAACTTTTCCTCTAGCAGATATAATAGCTCTCTCACTTTAGCCCTTAAAGTTGGTCTTTCTGAAATGTGAGGGCATTCCACTTCTTGAAATTCAAAGCCCCTAGAATAAGCATACATGGTAGTTTCCCATTCATATATCTTCCTTAACGGCTTTACTCTGGTTACAAATTTGTTACTAACCTTTAGTGGTTTATCCCCAAGTCTCACTAGTCTGAGTAAATCCCCTCTAATTAAGTTAATAATTATAGTTTGTACTTCATCATCCAAGTTATGCCCTGTAGCGACATAATCTGCATTAACATTTAAACCAGCTTCATTTATCAGCTTCCTTCTAAAACCTCCACAAAAAGTACATGCTGAAACCTTTAACCCTTTATTCTTTGACGCAATTACCATCTCATCAAGCGTAAAACCTACTTCTTTCTTAAAGCTCGTAGTAATTAATTCAATTCCTAAATCTGTAAGATATTTCTCTAATTTTTTTGTCTGATCTTCCCTATTGTAATTATGAATCCCTTCATTAATATTAAAGGCTATCAAGTTAGATGGGTTGATAAAGGAAGATAACGCATCAGCTAAGACTAAACTATCCTTTCCCCCAGAGACAGCTAAGAGAACCTTGCCAGCTTTCAACAAGCCTTGTTTCTCAGCTTCAATCTTTATCCTATTTTTAACATCATCTATAAAACATTGTTTGCAAAGTTTTCTTCCAGTATGTGGTTGATATATTTCAGCTTCCCTTAACTTACATACTTGGCAAATCATTTCTTTCCCTCAACTATCTTATTTCCACTTATTACTTCATCTATACTATGGATTGCACAACCCTCTTCCTCTAACGTTTTCTTAATCTCATCGAAATTTATGTCAGTTCCTTCAATTATGATTAACAACCCCATCGTCTCTACATCCATATCAGTAACACTAATATTGACACCGTCTATCCCTTTCAAGAGGGATATTTTTTCCGCTAAATCAACTATTGACGTTCCCCTTATAGGTTTTAAAACATCTAAGACTAGTCGTCTAATAGCCACTCCTCATCAGATAAGATAGTATTTATCCATTAGCATTAAAAACTTGCTTTTAGCCCCACTCATGGGGAAATAAATTTATATATGATTAGATAGAGGGGTTTAAGTGGGGGGTTTGATGAGAGGGGTAAGTATATCTTTTCCGAAGGTAGTGGGAAAACAAGTTTATGGCAGTTTGTACGAGTGCGATGAGGATATCCTCAAGGATAATAAGAAAATAGAGGAAATAATAAAGGGGGCAGCAAGAGAGGGTAACATGAATGTTCTTGATATAAAATCTTGGAAAATTGGGGAGGGCGCGAGTATAGTAGCAATTATATTGGAAAGCCACATAACGGTCCATACGTGGCCAGAATATAAATTCGCCACTGTTGACGTATATTCGTGTGGAGCTCATACCGATCCATATAGAGCATTTATGTATATTGTAGAAAAATTAGGGGCTAAGAGATATACAATCAACGAGGCTGATAGATCATCAGAGTTTTAATAATAGGTGGAGGTCTAGCTGGATTAATTTTAGCGTATAACTTGAGAGAATTTGATCCTATAGTTTTTGATAGAAGGAGGAAAGCTGGAAAGAAATGTACTGGAATAATAAGTTACGATACTTTTTATTCTCTTAATATTAGTAGAGAATTCTTAGATAGAGAATTTAAAAATATTGAGATCCTTTACGATAATAAATATTCAGTTCATGTAAATACTAATGTAACCAGACTCAATAGGGAAAAATTAGAAATTTGGCTTGATGAGGAAGTGAAAACTAAAAGGCCTAGGGATGCTGTTATCAAAGGGAATATTGTAATTTCAGAAAATGAAAAATATGAGGGAGTGATAATAGATTGTTCGGGTTGGAAAGGTAAAGCTAAGTGGTTAAAAGCAATAGAATATCTTACGGAACCTATCAATGAGGATAAGATAATAGTCTATTTTGATAGTAGAAATAAGGGTGGGTTCAGTTGGATTGTTCCATTACCTTATGGCACGTTAATAGGTTCTATTTCTTATATTAATCCAGAGTTTTTTTTACCTAAGATCGAAAAGAGGAATCATTAAAGCCATTGCAAGAGACTATAGTTAGCTTATTGAAGGAGTATG
>NZ_QIMI01000091.1:0-6948 GCF_007050195.1 Sulfolobus sp. B1
TTGCAAAGTGGCAACTACCAGATGAGATAATATTCGAAAAAGAAATACCAAAAACGTCAACTGGTAAATTTGATAAGAAAGTGATGAGGGAAAAATACAATAACATCTATACTTCATCAAGTTCATCTTAGAATTTTTTATAATAAAAAATTATACCTTTTTTAACTCATAAACTAGATAGCCCTCTGGCTCTCTCTTAGCGATATTCACTCTCACTTTCATCCCTACTTGAATATTCTTAGGATCCTCATTAACCCAAGCTAGCACGTTTATGCCCTCTTTTAATCTAGCTATACCTACCACGTAATCTTGATAATGCATGAAGCTGACAGGTTTCACTGTAATTATCGTATAAGTAAGAAGTTCCCCTTCTCCGGAAAGTTCAACAGTATCTAATCCAGACAATTTACATTTAGTGCAATCATCTTGAGGAGGGAAGTATATTGTTCCGCACTTAGGGCATTTAGTTCCTATTATTTTTCCTTTAGATAAATATTCGAAGAATTTGTATATTTTTCCTATAGGAATTACAAATCTCTGAGTTAATTCCCTAACATCAATCCAAAGTGGGTTATTCGTTTTTAAATCTCTTATTATAGGCATTCCACTGGACTTTATTAAAGCATCTATTTGCTCCGCTACCTTTCTATCTATCTCACTATATATCTTTTCCTTTACCTCAGTTACTCCCATGTTAACCACTTGAAGGCTTTCTAGTTGAGTATATTGTTACGTATGCGTAATGTCCTGTTCCTCCTACGTTGTGTGTTATTCCCATTCCGTTCTTTACTTCTACTTGTGTTCCTTTATGAGCCCTATATAGTAGTTGTCTTGTTATTGATACTGCCATGCTTACACCAGTAGCCCCTATTGGATGTCCTTTAGCCTTTAACCCACCGTCAACGTTTACTGGTATTTTACCTCCAATGTATGTCTGTTCCTCCCTTGCTAGTATATGCCCTTCCCCTCTCTTTGCGAATCCTAAGTCTTCATAAGCCATTATTTCAGCAATTGTGAAACAATCGTGAACGTCAGCCACATCGAAATACTTCCAAGCATTATCAAATTCAACATTAGCCCTCTTATAAGCTTCTTCTGTGGCAATCCTAGCTACGTCAATATTTAAGAACTCATCTCTTTTTGATAGGTTTATTGTTCCGGAGGCAAATCCTTGCGAGACTATCCAAACTGGTGAGTCCGTTAACTTCTTAGCTACTTCCTCTGAGGCTAATATCATAGCAGCAGCTCCGTCGGTAATAGGGCAAGCATCATAAACTTTTAACGGATAAGCTACAACTCTGGATTTTAGATAATCTTCCATTTTTATTTGCTTTTGGAAGGTAGCGTAAGGATTGAAACTGCCATAATAGTGATTCTTAATTGCAATCTTACCTAAATCTTCCTCTTTCATTCCATACTTAGCCATTCTTCTCGTTGCATATAGGGCGTAATAACCTGGAAAAGTTAAGCCAAAGTTCTCAAATTCCCAGAAGTAATTCCCTGCTCTTCCCATCATTTCTACGGCTACTTGATGTGGAGATTGGTTCATTTGTTCAACTCCTACAACTAGAGCGACCTTAGATTCTCCGGACTTAATAGCTTGATAAGCTATTCTCATGGCTGCACTGCCAGTTGCACAAGCAGCCTCGACTCTCATAGTACCTTTAGGTGTCAAATTACAATACTCACCAATTGCGATAGCTGATAATGGTTCAGAACTCCATCCACCAGCATTTCCTACTACGAACATGTCAATGTCCTTTTGTTCAATATTAGCCTCTTCTAATGCTTGTTTGACCGCTTCCCATGCAAGTTCTTGTAGATTTACGTCATTTCTAAGTCCAAATTTGGTATGTCCAGTTCCAACTATAGCTACATTTGTCATAGTTATATACTCTTCTCAGAAGTTAATTAATTTTTTGTAGTAGTGATTTATGAGAAAATTTTATTATTTTATAAAATTGTTATATATTTATGCCCATATCAAAAGTAGGTGTAGTAGGAGCTGGAACTATGGGTCATGGGATTGCTGAAGTCGCTGCAATTGCTGGGTATCAAGTGACTTTATCTGATGTGTCAGATAGTATCTTACAAAACGCTGTTCAAAAGATAAAGTGGTCATTGGAAAAGTTGAAGGAAAGGGGACAGTTAAAGGAGGAAGTGGATAAGGTAATGTCACGTATAAAAACTACAACTAATCTTAAAGAATTCGCTGACGTAGATTATGTCATAGAAGCTGTCGTCGAAAATTCAGAAGTTAAGCGAAAGATTTTTTCAGACTTAGATAACATAGTTAAGAATGAGACAATATTTGCAACTAATACTTCTTCAATTCCAATTAGTTACCTAGCTGAAGCAACGAAGAGAGAAGATAGGTTTATTGGATTACACTTCATGAATCCTCCAGTGTTAATGCCATTGGTGGAAATTATCATGGGTAATAAGACTAGTGAGGATACTTTAAAGAAAACGGTAGATTTTGCAAAAAGTATAAATAAGGATTACGTTATTGTAAGAAAAGATATTCCAGGTTTCCTGGTAAATAGGATAAATGGGAGAACTTTCCCCGAAGCAGTCTTGCTATACGATGAGGGATATCCTAAAGAAGACATTGACGCTATGACGAGATTTAGATTGGGAATGCCAATGGGATTTTTAGAGTTAATGGACTTCACTGGGATTGATGTATCTTATAACGTAGCATTAGAAGCAATTAAGAGAGGTGAAACGGAACCTCCACACTTTAAGGTTCTGAAGAAATTAGTCGAGGAAGGAAGGTTAGGGATGAAAGTTGGCAAGGGATTTTATGATTATTCTGGTAAGGTATATGAGAGACCTAAAATCGTTCCTACAGATAACATGTATTATATTAACCCCTTAAGGATAATAGCTCCAGCGGTAAATGAGGGAGCTTGGCTTTTGAGGAATCAAGTGTCTTCAATAGAGGATATAGATAAGGGAATGGTTAAGGGAATGGGATGGCCACAAGGACCTCTGACATTTGCAGATAAGTATGGAGTTGATAACGTGGTTAACTTTCTTAAAATAAGGTATGAGACAACTAAGAACGAGAATTACAAGCCTGATCCCCTATTAGTTGAGATGGTTGAAAAGGGAAAATTAGGTGTGAAGAGTGGTGAAGGGTTTTATAAGTGGAAGTATGAGAGAGTAAATTTTGGCCCTGTCAAGTATGAGAAGTTACATGACTACGCTAAAATAACGATGTCAAGACCAGATAAATTGAATGCGTTAAACGAAGCGATGTGGAATGGGTTAACTCAAGCCTTCAGTAAAGCTAAAGAAGACCCAGAAATAAGGGCGGTAGTGATTACAGGAGAAGGTAGGGCATTCTGTGCTGGAGATGACATAGAGATGATGCATTATTGGAAGGAAATGGCTGGGGTTTTAGAGTGGGATGAGAAGATCTCCTCTCCGCTAATTAATCTCTTGATGAATTATAATAAGCCTATAGTCTCTGCCGTCAATGGACTAGCATTTGGAGGTGGAATGGAACTAAACATATTATTCGATATTATAATAGCCAGCGAGGACGCAATTTTCTCCATTCCAGAGGGTTTAATAGGTGCTTTACCACCATTAGCTTCCTCTGTGGGAGTTGGATTCGTTAGTAGGAAAATTGCTAGATATGCGTTAACTGGTGATTGGATGAGTGCTAAACAAGCTAAGGAATTGGGTTTAGTGGATATTGTAGTCCCGTCAGATCAATTGGAAATTACTACTGTAGAAATTGTGGAGAAGATAAAGAGAATTGCACCTTTATCTACTATGGCAATAAAGAGGGCTATTAATTCCATTAGAAATTCCTTCCTAACACAACTACGTTCTGCCTCTCAAGACCTCTTCATTCTATCGGCAACTGAGGATTTCAAAGAGGGAATGAAAGCGTTTATAGAGAAGAGACAGCCTAGATATAAGGGAAGATAAGAATTTTTATATATTATTATTTTTTATGATAAAAAACTTTATATATAATACGTAAATTAAGAATATCTATGAGCATATGGTCTAAATTTTATCCAAAGGATTTAGACTTAAAGATTCCAGAAGAACCAGCGTATTACTTTTTAGAAAAAGCGTCAAAAGAGAAGGGAGATTCTACATTTCTGGTCTACGAAAATAAGGAGTACACTTATAATAACCTTTACTCTCTATCAAGAAGATTTTCTAATTATTTACAACAAGAAGGACTGAAAAAAGGAGATGCAATAGCATTAATTATGTACAATAGTCCTTTAGTTATACCAATAATTTTTGGCTCGTTTATCATAGGGGTTAGGGTAGCTTTAATAGATCCTTTAACATCTGGAAAGGATCTAGAATATCAGCTCTCTTTGACTAACCCTAAAATTATTGTCACAGAAGATGAAATTTTAAAGAGAGAAAGAGAAATATTATCTTCTCGCTATAAAGTCCTTTCTCTAAACTCTGAAAGCGATCTGAGTAGGTTGTCTGCATCTGAGGAAGTGACTTATGCTAAAGTAAATCCAAGAGAAGATATAGCTGTATCGATGCATTACGCAGGAATTATAGGAAGAACGTATGAAGTTTACCATACGCACTTCGGTCTGATTGCCTCAAATTATGTAAGTACATCTGTCAGATCTAAGGAGATAGGCGAGGGAAATACTATACTCATTTCCCTTCCAATAGCTCATATATTTGGGTTAAATGCACTTTTAGGCAGTATGATAGAGAAGGGAAAGGTGGTATTACTTAGGAGGTATGATAAAGACAGAGTGTTAGAGTCATTAGACAAATATAAGGTTAATATTTGGCCTGCCCCTCCTTTAGTGTTTAAAGAAGTCTATGATAATTTGAAAAAGGAGAAATTTAGCTTAAAGCTATGTATTACCGGAGCGGCTCCAGTTCCTCCGGAATTGCAAAAGATATATTTTGAGGAATTAGGCTTACCTCTTGTTCAAGTATATGGTTTAACTGAGGGATTAGCTGTGACATACCAACCCTCTAACCTTAAGGTATATGGGAGCGTAGGCATTCCATTGCCAACTGTAGAGATAAAACTAGTCGATAAGGAAACGGGTACCAGAGAAGTTCCAATAGGTCAAGAAGGAGAGTTAATAGTTAAGTCTCCTTGGAATATGAAGGGTTATGGAAGTAATGGGGTAATAGATTTAAATGAGACCAATAAGGCTATTAGAAACGGATGGCTTTATACGGGGGATATATTCGTAATGGATCATAATGGTTTACTTTACTTTAAGGGGCTTAAGAAGAGGTTTTTAAAGTATAAAGCTTATCCAATATTACCTAGGGATTTGGAAATAATTTTAGAAAGTCATCCCGCCGTAAAAAAGGCTTACGTTGATGGGGAGTTGGATCCAGAAGTAGGTCATAGGGTTTTCGCTAAAGTAGTATTAAAGGATGAGTATAAGGGTAAGGTAAGTGAGGAAGAATTATTAAATTATGTCAATGAAAAAGTAGCATTTTACAAAAAAATCAGAAAGATTATATTTGTGGATAGTTTATAAAACGAAAAAGAAAAATCTCACTTTTTTAGGTAGTGAGGAGCTAGAGTCTCTTTTTTGCGTCCTCAATAGCCCTAGATATTGATTCAAGTATATCCTCAGCTTTGACTGAAGGCATTTCGAAATTCTTCCTAGAGAAGATCTCGTTAATGGTAGCTAATATTTTCTCTTTATCCTCTATTGACATACCCCTTAATTTTTGTTCTAGTTCAAATAAGTATTCACCTGGAGAGCAATAGAAATCACCACTTATCATAACGTCTTTAATCTCTTTCCCGTCAGTAAGTAAATGAGTTACAATTAACTTCCTAGCCTTATATCTCGAAAATCCTAAGGAATAGCCCTTAGGTATGTTTGAAAATCTCTTTGCACTCGATCTCAGATATAGATTTTGATCTGATTTGGCTATATCCTTGTATTTCTTCCATATATCTTTAGCTTGGTCAGAGAATTCATGTGAATCTAATTTTATTTTAAGCGTCTCTTCCAGACTACTCTTAAATGCATCATATACTTCCTCATCACTGGGTTTCCTCCCAGTCTCCTCCTCTACAGACGTAACGTACTCTTGAACGCTTTTAGCGGTCTTATCCATGAATTTTTCAGGGGGAATCTTTATTACGCTAGCCATCTCCTCAAAGTTCAGTTTTCCAACTCCAATTACCATATTAAGGATTAATATTTCTTCAACTGTAGCAAAACCAAAACCCGTGATTTTCTTATGGGCTCTAGGAGATCCTACTCTTACATCCCCTATATGATCGTACCAAGCACCTTTAACCCCTAACTTATAATAAGCGTGGACTGTTGCAGAACCGATTTGACAGAATGCCTTATCCATGCTTGTGAAAAAGTCTTTAGGAAAAGTCATAAAAAGCGCCATACTTGAGCCCTTTGACGAATATATAGTTCCACCTCCAACGCCAAGCCTCCTTATAACCTCTACATCTCTTTTTCTTGCCTCCTCAAGATTAACTTCCGTATCAACATCTTGGAAATACCCTAAACTTATTCCACTCTTACCTGCACTTGTTACTACTAATATTGGCACGTTAAGTCTCTTAGTCTCATAGATAATTGCAGCAGGAATTGCTACAGTATCAGCTAAATCACTACCTTTTATGAATAGACTTTTCCCTGTTAATGAAGACATATTAAACTATATAAGTACATTTAAGTTTAATAACTTTTTTGTGATATTGATGAAATACGCTTAAGCATTTTTTATGGAATAATTTAAGGAAATTTCACGTGAAGTTAGGAGAAATCACCCTTAAATGTTAATAAAAAACTAGAGACCGAAGTCTTTTAAAAAATTAAGTTTACTTCATGTATATATCCTTATACTTATTCTTTAACTCATCTTTTCTGAACTTGCCTACACTTGTTTTTGGTATTTCTTTTTCGAATATTATCTCATCTGGTAGTTGCCACTTTGCAA
>NZ_QIMI01000092.1:0-6936 GCF_007050195.1 Sulfolobus sp. B1
ACAGACTCCATTTGATTTGAAAAAGGGGCTATCAGCTTTACTAGGTAACTATGGTGTTTATGATATAAGGGTTATTCAACCGTTTGTTGGAGGAGCTTTTGGAAGTAAAATAATTAATTATCCAGAGGAATTTATAGTAGCATATTTATCAGTTATTACTGGCAAGCCAATAAAATGGTTTAACACTAGGTCTGAGGATATGCAAACTACTAACCATGGAAGAGATATGAGATTTAAATTTAAGGCAGCCTTCGATTCTGAGGGTAGGCTGTTAGGCATTGAAGGTACTTTAATTATGGACTTAGGTGCTCCAATACCAGAGATTAATGGGGACTCCTTTGGCATGGCTACCACTGCAGCAAGGTTATTGATAGGAAGGTATAAGGTAAATGCGTTAAAGGTGAAGGTATTAGGAATAGCTACCAATAAAACATTTATTGGAGCATATAGGGGAGCTGGCAGACCTGAAGCTACATATTTTATAGAGAGAATTCTAAACCTTGGAGCGAGAGAGCTAGGAATTGATCAATTTGAAATTAGAGAAAGGAATATAATGGATGACGTGAATTTTTACAAATTACCAACTGGTATAGTTTATGACAGTGGAAAGTATAGGGAAATGTTAAGAATAGCTAAGCCTTATTATCATGAATTACTGAGGAGAAGAAATGAGCTAAGGAGTAAAGGTAAGCTAGCTGGTGTTGGTATTGCGATAGTGAGCGAGATAGCCTCTTTCGGTCCTTTCTCTACAGCGAAGGTTAAGGTACTGCCTAATGGTAGGATACAAGTAGTAACTGGGACTACGCCACATGGTCAAGGTGATGCTACAGCCTTTGCCCAGATAGCCTCTGAAATATTTGAGGTAGATCCTAGCCAGGTTGATGTTTTATGGGGAGATACGGACCTAATAGCTGAAGGTGATTTAACAGCAGGAAGTAGAAGTGTAACTGTTGGTGGTTCAGCAGTATTTGAGGCATCTAGGAGATTAAAGGAGAAACTATTGAGAATAGTATCGGAGAGGATGAGTGTTAAACCAGAGGAAGTAATTTATGAAAATGGAAAATTCATTCATAAACAGAGTGGCAAATCTGTGACTTTAGCTGAAGCTTCAAGTATTTCAACTCATATGGGTGTCTTACCCGAGGAGGAGTATTCTTACGTTATGAACCTATACACTTCCCCATACGGTCTCCATATGGCATTAATAGAAGTTGATAGAGAAACTGGTTTTGTCAAGATATTGGATTACAAAGCATTTGATGACGTAGGAATAGTTGTGAATCCATTGTTGGCTGAAGGTCAAGTTCACGGAGGAGCTCTTCAAGGAATTTCACAAGCTCTATATGAGGAAACGGTCTACACTCCAGAAGGAGCTTTAATAACTTCTAACTTTTCCGATTACGTAATACCCACGGCTGTAGAGAGCATAAAAGTTGAATGGAAGTCGTTAGCGTTAGCAAAATCCGATACTCCAATAGGTTCCAAGGGAATAGGTGAATTGCCTACGATAGCTTCAACACCTACTATTCTTCACGCAGTAGAAGATGCAGTGAATAAGAACATTTACACGATGCCAATTAAGCCAGAGATTATTCTAAAGCTTTTGGATTAAAATTAAACTTTTTCCTAACTTAAAAGTGTTTTTACGAATTAATTAGGAGTTAAATTTAAAATTAATTCATATTAAGTAGTCATTATGACCCTCATTGAGACCTCTGAGAACTTACGCTCTACTTAACAATCTTGCCACGAGCCTCATAAACCCTTTCATATCATTCTTTAGTGCATCAAATGGAATTATAGGACCTTTCTTGGCTTTAGTTTCATCAGCTAATACTGCATTCCCTGGAATAATGCAATATATATTAGCTAACTTATCGATAAGGGCAAAGAGAATGATAATAATAGGGGATCTGTTAAGCGGAATTCTATGGATAACCATCGGTGCCTTAGGAATTTACAATTCCATGTTTGTGCTAATATATGTTATAATTGCTGCACTATTGGGGGTGGCTAATTTTGGTTGGCTATTGATTCTAGACAAGGTAAGCGGAACTAAAAGAGGAACTACATTAGCTTATTATAACTTCTACGCTTATATTGGGGGATTAGTTGCTACGCTTATTACGGGCTTAATAGTAAAAGATGATCTATCTCTCATGGATTATTTCTTCATTATTGGGGGAATAATATACATAATAAATTGCTTTGTGATAAGTAGATTAGACGTAGACGTCAAATTCATTAAGAGTAAAACCTCAGTTAAAAATCTTATTCTCAATAATTCTGAAATGCGAAAGTTTATATTAGCAAGCTTCATTTTTACATTAATTTGGTCAATGGCATGGCCAATATTTCCCCTAGCTCAAGTATATAAATTCCATATGAACGAGTTTCAAATAGCTATCATTAATTTAACTGGCGGTCTGTCAACAGTAGCCTTGCAAAGGTTAGTAGGAAGATTGGTAGACAAGCATAGAAGAAGAGTTATGTTCTTTGGAAGATTTGCCTTAGCTACTTTTCCTTTGGCTTATGCACTTTCAACGTATACATATCAAATATACTTAGCTAATCTAGTATCTGGTTTTACAAATTCAGCATCGATCTCCTATACGGCATACTTATTTGATAACTCTAACTACTACGAAAAAAGAGCTAATATAGCGTTATATAATATGTTTAATGGTTTTGCGGCGTTGATAGGATCTACGTTATCGAGTGTCTTTTTTGAAATACTATCCAGCCATCTTAGCTTAGTCTTCAGTATCGATTTAATGTTATTAATGATTGGTATTTTGAGGATTTTAGCGTCATTATTATTTCTGACCGTTAGAGATAGGAGTAAGGCTGAAAACTCTAACATTATTAATAAATACTAAATATTTCTGAAGAATAAATGAAAAGATAAATCAAAGGCTTATAAACGTATGTCATAATTATATAACATGAAATTAGGCATTATAGGATTAGGTGGATGGGTTACCTATGGGCATCTACCAGCGTTATCAGAGCTAGGAGTTAAAGTGGAATCATGCGTAGATATAGATGAAAGGAGAGTAAAGGATTTTTCTTCAAAGACTGGCTGTAAAGGATATACTGATTACATAGATATGTTAAAAAACGAAAATCCTGACCTAGTCTTAATAGCAGTTCCTCACTCTCTTCATGCTAAAATTGCTTTAGATGCTCTTAGCAACGGCTCTAACGTGTATGTTGAAAAACCGATGGCTACATCTTTTGAGGAAGCATTAAAGTTAGTTGAAGCGTCTAAGAAAAAGAACAAGATTCTTGTAGTAGGTCATGAATTTAGATTTGAACAAAACTCCCTTACTGCTAAAAAATTGATCAAAAACGGTGAACTAGGTAATATATATCATGTAAGAAGCTTATATATAAGGCAAAAAGGTATACCCACTTCGTCTACCTTTATAAGGAAGGATTTAGCTAAAGGGGGAGTAATTTTTGATTTAGCGACTCACTTAGTAGATCTTATAATGTTCTTCTTAGATTTCCCAACTCCTAAAAGCGTAGTATCTAGAACTCATTACGTCTTCTCTCAAGATAAGACTAAGTTTTCCTCATATCCTTCACCTACCTTACCTAAAGATAAGGTAGAGGTGGAGGACTTCGCTTCAGCGTTTCTAGATCTTGACGGTATTTCAGTGTATATAGAAACTAGCTGGGCTTCTTACATTAAAGAGAGCAAGAGGGAAATAGTAATATTAGGTAATAAGGGTGGAATTCATATAGATAATTCCTTATACTTTATGAGAAATATAGCTGATGAATTCTTCATCTCTAATCCATTAACCACTCAGCAAAGAAGCGTATATAAAGAGGTCTGGAGTAAAATTATTAACGCTATTGAGAAAGCCGAAATACCGTATCCATTTTGTACAGTGGAACAAGGGGCAATTAATGTAGCAATATTAGAGAGTATGTATAAATCGGCTATGGAAGGTAAAGAAGTTAAAATAGATATTCCAGCTTGGTTATTGCAGTCGGCTAAACAGTCTCTAGAAGTAAATTAAGGCTTTTCTTGTCTAACTGATTTAAATCAATTTCATATAGATTATCATTTTTATCTATTAAAACTACTTTAGAATCAAACACAACAACATTTCTCCTACCCAAAGTATATGTTGTAACTCCACCTCTATCGGTTATTAAATTCCATTCGAGTTGATCTCCCTTTATATTTATTTCGTTTATTTTATTAACTTTGAATATTAAGTTATTATAAGATATAGCCCTTTCTAATACTTCTCTAGAATTTTCATCAGTAATCTTAGTATAATCTTCTAGCAATAGTACCTCTTTTCCATTTTCGTCATAAAATCCTATAAATGTAGGCTTAGTAATTGGAAATAACATTTTAGGAATTAGGTCATGATATACTATACCATCTATTTGAACGTTAACCCTACTTGACCTATTAGTGGGATAAACTTTTAAGTCTCTTACGACTCTCAATTGATCTTCTCGGTTCCTCTTCTCTTTAGCTTTCGTAAAAATGTTCTCCTCATTGATTTGATCCTTAAACATTTCATAGAAAGCACTTTTCTTACTCAATAAATCTCTCGGAGTTCCCTCTTCTACAATCTTACCCTTATCTAACACTATTACCTTATCTGCATTCATCACTTCGTGAACATTATGGGTTATCAAGATCACAGTTTTACCTTGTGATACGTTAATCATAGCTTCATATACTTCTCTCTCGCTTATTACGTCTAAATTCGATGTAGCCTCATCGAATATTAATACGTCAGGGTTCTTTATTATAGCCCTTGCAATACTTAGCCTTTGCCTTTGTCCACCCGATAAATATGTCCCCCTCTCCCCTAGAATAGTATCGTAAGCGAATGGTAATTTTATTATTTCATCGTGTATTTTGGCAATTTTACAAGCCCTTATTATATCCAGCTCATCAACGTTATCGGAACCATAAGCAACGTTGTATCCTACTGTAGTATCGAATAGGACTACGTCTTGAGGTACGTAAGCTATCTTCTTTCTTAAATACTCAAGATCAATTTCCTTAACGTCAACATTACCTATGCTTATCTTTCCTTCATCAACATCATAAAATCTCAAAAGGAGTTTAGCAATTGTACTCTTACCAGAACCGCTTTTACCTACTATCGCTACCTTTTCTCCAGGCTTAATCATAAAACTAACGTTTTTTATTACAGGAAAGTGAGGGTCATAACCAAAGGAAACTTTATCAAAAACTATTTCAGCTGGCATCTTGGGTTTCTTAGGACTTTCTGAGTTCGAAATTTGGGGCTTTACTTCCAATACTTCTCTTATCCTTTCAGCTGATGTTAGGGATTGTTGTATGAAAGGTAAAACATTGCTTAGATTATTTATTGGACCGTAAAACTGGGATACATAAGCTATAAAAGCAGTTACTATACCTAATTCTATAACTCCGGATATAACTTCATGCCCTCCTAGCCACCAAATTATTACGGTTGATAAGTTGACCACTAGTCCCATTAGAGGCCAATAATAAGAGTTCATCTTATTTATCGAAACACTAGATTCATATAACCTGTTCAACATCTCTCTCAATCTCTTGCTTTCATAATCTTCTTTGGAGAATGATCTAACAACTAGGAAGTTTGGAACAGTATCATTTATTCTTGAAGTTATGTCAGCACTTCTCCTCCAATTTCTGTGGTATAATCTATGGGATTTTCTTCTATATCTTATTATCATTAAAACTATTATTGGAATAGGGATCAAGATGAAAGTAGCCAGAGTAGCATCTAGGGTGAAAAGTATAACACCTATACCAATTATGGTAAACAGGTTAGTTACTAGTGTTGGCAAACCCCATACTAATAACCAATTAGTGTTCCCAGCATCTGTAGTAAGTCTTGATAGAATTCTACTTGGAGATATTCTCTCTATGAACGAATAATCATGTCTAATAACATGGTTATAAAGGATCTCCCTTAAATCATTTATTATTCTGGATCCTAAATTGTTTAGTGTTCTAGTTTGTATTGAAGAAACAATTGCAAGACTAGAATAAGTTAAGACTAAGAAAATTATTATGTCTTCAAACAAAGCTGGGGAATGAGTATTTGATAACAAAACGCTATCGATCAATACTTTTAACAAGTAAGGTGGAACTAGGTTAAGCCCAGTAGTTATTAATGATAATATGGCGCCTAATATCATTGTCTTCCTATACTTAGATGATATACTGAAGAGCCACCTCAATGTACTAATACTTACTTTATGAATATCTGAAGCCTCTTCATCCTTAATATCTATTTGCTCATTTCTGTTGAAAGCATCAGCTAATCTCTTAAAGACTTCCTCTTTTTTCTTCGTAAAGTAAGCTATTTCTACACTCTTACCATCCGAAGTGTAAGCTATTAACTTGCTAATAGTAATTCCACTTTCTACACTAAGTTTTATTACGTTATCTACGCGTAATATCAGATTCCTTTTCGAATCGTATACTGTAATTGTTTTTCCATCTATAAAGGCTCCTCCTCCCATCTTTTCCTTATTCGTCCTCCAACCTTTAGGTTGATATAAGTGGGTAGACCTTACTATTATTAACGATATTTTACCCAATTTAGGCATAATTTCCCTAGCTTTACGTACAGAGGAATCGAAGAAGAACTGTTCTAAAACCATAAATTTAACTCCATTTTCCTTTGCAGTATTAATTAACTTTTCTCCTTCTTCAATAGTTCTGGCTATTGGCTTCTCTAACATCAAATGTTTTCCACTCCTCATAGCCTCTACTCCCATTTTTAGATGTTGATCGTGGCTTACTAACAAATCTATCACATCAACATTAGATCTTAAAATGTCCTCATATTTTGTGAAATAGCCCGTTGCATTGAATTCTTTCATACAATCTTTTGCCTTTTGCTCATCCCTACTAAACACATAGTATTCTATACCTCC
>NZ_QIMI01000093.1:0-6872 GCF_007050195.1 Sulfolobus sp. B1
TTTGGAGCCTTAACCGGTTCTCAAGCAGTTGAAATGGCTAAAGCTGGATTGAAAGCTATTTACGTAAGTGGTTGGCAAGTAGCAGCTGATAATAATTTATCTGGACAGACTTATCCAGACTTGAGCTTATACCCATCCAATAGTGTTCCTACATTAGTTAAAAGGTTAAATAACGCCCTAATTAGGGCGGATCAAATAGCTTGGAGTGAGGGAAAGTATGAGGTAGATTATTTATTACCAATAGTTGCTGATGCCGAAGCTGGATTCGGAGGACCTATTCACGCTTATGAATTGATGAAAGCAATGATAGAGGCTGGGGCTGCTGGAGTACATTTTGAAGATCAATTAGCCTCTGAAAAGAAGTGTGGTCACTTAGGTGGTAAAGTTCTGATACCTACTAGTAACTTCATAAGAATATTAAATGCAGCAAGGTTAGCATCTGACGTTTTAGGCGTTCCTACCATACTGATTGCCAGAACTGATGCTTTAAATGCAGTATATTTATCCAACGATTCTGATGAGAGAGATTCTGAATTCTTGACTGGTAGAAGAACGGCAGAAGGGTACTATGAGGTTAAAGGAGGAATAGATTTCGCAATTGCTAGGGGTTTAGCATATGCACCTTACGCTGATTTGTTATGGTTTGAAACCTCTAAGCCAGATTTAGATGAGGCTAGGCAGTTCGCTGAAGCTATACATACCCATTACCCCGGGAAGTTACTAGCTTATAACTTATCTCCATCTTTCAATTGGAAAAAGTTCATGGATGATTCTAAGATTGGTAAGTTCATTGAGGAGCTAGCTGATTTAGGATATAAGTTCCAGTTCATAACCTTAGCTGGTTGGCATTTAATTAATTATTATACCTTCAACTTAGCTAAGGCATTTAAGAATGAGGGAATGTTAGGCTATGTTAAGCTACAAGAGCTGGAATTTCAGGCTCAACGTGATGGTTACACTGCTGTAGCTCATCAAAGGGAAGTTGGCACTGAGTATTTTGACTTAGTGTTAACAATAGCGTCTGGAGGACAAGCTTCAACAGTTGCAATGAAAGGTTCAACTGAAGCTGAACAATTTATTCCAGTAAAAGAGAAGATAAGAAAATAAATATGAAGTGAAAAACCTTTTTCCTTAAAAAACTTTTTCTATTATACCTTGTGTGTGGACAATAATTTGGTTTGTTTAAGATAAATTGAATTTTATTCATAATAAAAAGTATTTTTAGGGTGTGGGCGAGTTATTTATTGGGGCGAGAACATGAATAGGTTTGATTTCCTCGCTTAACTCAAATTATCTCTACCCTTTTAAGCTTAGGTTTCATTCCTTGGATGAGATTGTATTAGCCTTGACGTCTTGCTTGTCAAGTTAGAGGACTTCATTGCCTCACACTACATTGCCCCTCACAAGTTGGCTAATGTTAATTACAAGGTCAAAGTTGATGTTAAGGATAGGGATCGTTTGCTCGTAGATCTGTAAACTCTGGTTATAATTTAATCTTGAAACTGTGCAAAATTAGCGAATACCTGAGTGTTTTTAAGGCTTCCATTATTTTTGACTATCACTTAAGTCTGAGCTCCATTAATACATGTGTATACACTTTCATTTGACAAATTGTGTGTGGACAACAATTTCATCCACTCCCATATTCCAACTTATGCCAATAGATTTCGAGTAAATTGTATTGAAGAATATTTTTAGCCATCTCGTTATTGTGTTCCTTGTTGAGTTCCATGTGGAGTCCATGCTTGCTTAAGCTTCTGAAAACTTACTAAGCTTGTCAAAAGTTTCAACATCGTGTTTTAACCAAGAGAATGCCTTGTAGCCTTATCGTGTAGGAAGACAGCTTTATCCCTCCAATTTTCCAGTATAAGCGTGGAAACTACATGAAGAATTAGCCCAGACTCGTAATGCCTAAATAATACTCACCATTAACCCTCAAAACCTTAGTCTCATCAATAACGTATTAAAAATTATCAATATATATCGTAGTAATAATCTAATATATATCTAGTAATTTTCTTTTGAATATTCCTTAAGTGATAGATGAGCATGGGTTCACTAATACCTAAAATCTTACTTAACTCTTTACTGGTTATCTTTCTAGGATAATCAAAGTATCCAAATTTATATGCTACCCTTAAAATATCTAATTCCTTTAATGGTAAATTGGGTTGAGTCAAGTATTTATAGGGATGAAGCGCGGTACTATGAACATTCAATTGCTCCTTTAGATCATTAATGAAGTCTTCTTTCAAATTAGTTGGAATTACAATGCTCCAACTTTCCTTAAAGTCTGAAATATCTTCCTCTATAAACATTGCGGCATATCTCTCTATTAAATTAAAAATGGAGTTAGGTCTTAGCCTCTTGATTATAGATATCAAAACATTAGCCTTGTCATTGTATTGAATACTATTTATGGTAACAGTTTTATAGAATCTGTTCATCAAACTAATGAAATGCCTTTTATATTCTTTAGGGACTAAAAGAATTATCTTAACGTAAGACCCATCATTGATCTTATGATAGTGTATAAGTTTAACGTTATACCATATCTCAGTGGACCAACAATTTTCATGTGTTCCATTAACCTTAAGAAGAACTTGGGGATTAACACGATTCTCCTTTCCCATCAGTGAAATATATAAAAATTCTTGAATATAAAGCATCTTGGTCAATTCAAACAACAAGTTAAGTAAATAATTTTAGGAAGTCCGAACTATCATATTCCCGTTTTCTTAAGGTAAAGGAAAATAATAGTAAATTATAACTTAAAACATAAACGATTTGACGTTGTGCAATTTTATAGATATGGGATGAAGAGCATTTCCACACAATGTTTGTTAGAAAAATTTATTTTGATATAATTTTATCGTACAAATAAATATTTAATTCCATATTAATCAAGTTGAATTCGCATTATATTATATTAAAGTTAAGCTTTATCCATTCAAAAATAAGGTTTTGAGCAGGATTGGAGATTTATATATTCTTACATAATTTTAAAGGTATATACCATTTTATAAATCACATAGTTTTTATGATGAAAAATATTAAGATCTACATTCATAGGTAGTTAGATTTTTGAATCAATAAGGCATTTTTATTAATTTAACTATGATTATCATACCATATTATACGACTATTTTTCACTTATATTTTACAAGATATTAATCCGTATTACACATTATCTTATTAATACTCGATTTATTCTTGGTAGAATTAATTGAAGGCTATGCCTTAGAAGACAGAGATTTCTCTAAGTTCAACTTATTTTCACACGTGTGAGTTCAGTGCCATCATGAGGATTTAAATTTAGGCAAATCTATTACGCTAATAAACTGTATGTGGGCAATATACTCCTATTTACATATATTTGTCAATACGAGAGAGGTTTAGCAAATTTTAGCTTTATGATGACAAACTACATTAACACATTAAAGTAGTATGTGTAGTAGTTATATATAGTGGATAAAAAATGAAAGAAAAAATTAGGATTCTTCTTGCTTCTCTTCTCTATACTTTCCGAGGGCTTTATAAGTAGGTGCGTCTGATTGAACAAATAATATTAATGGATCCTTACCATTATTTCTTATTATCCTTCTCGTCCATGGTGGCAATGTTATCATATCGTGATCCTTTACCTTATATGTGATACCGTTATCTGGTAGCCATATTTCACCTTCTCCTTCCATAGGAAACATAACTACACTCTCAGTGGCTAAAGGTGGTTTGATCTCTTCTCCTGGTCTTACTAAGATGAAAGTTAAACTCATAGTTGGAAATGCTGGACCTCCGGTTTGAGGATTAATTAATTCTATTGCTACAATTTTCCTTTCCTTAACTTTTTCTCCTAATTTTATAAGGGCTTCACGTGTCTTCTTGTATGGATAATACCATAATGGATTTATTTCTGACTTCTCTTCGGTTAAAGGTAAAAATCCTTGAGAATACTTTCCCTCTACATCGACCTCTGTTCCTATCACATCTTGTACTACCTTACCATTAACATCCTTCAGAAATGAGTACCACTCTATCCCTAACCAAAAAGTTAGGGAAGCATCTAAGCCATCATACCATATCGCGTAGTCTTTACCGAAGTTTCCATGATCGTGCCAAGTAAAAGCTGGAGTAAGTACTACATCTCCTTTATTTATCTTAATCCTAATTCCATTAACAGTAGTATATCCTCCCTCTGGAGGCATATCCAATCCTACTCTGAAGGCATTTGTTAAATGTCTGTGAGCAGGAGGTTTATCTTCAGGGGCTATGATTTGAATACCAGCATACATAGTAGTAGTAGCAGGGGCTGGAAACTCAGGGGCTAGTTTCTTTATCCCCGGATTTTCCAAGTGAACTGTCACCCTATCAGAGAATTCTGGGTCTATAACATCTCTTAACCTATATGCGGTTCTTTTTAGATCTTCATACTTCCACATATATGGTACCATAAACGGTTGTGGTTTATTTGTGAAGACTGGATAATTTGAGAATCTCTTATCGAAGCTTGTAGCATAAGTTCCTAAGTATTCTCTTTTCATTTCTTCCACTAATTTGCGAAACTCAGCTTCATTAGCCATTAATATTAATATAAACTAACCAAGTATTTATTTTTTCACCATATGAGATGCTGTAGATTTGATACCATAATTATTAATACATTTTTGTTCCAGAGAACATTAAGTCTAAGATCACGTTTACGAGCTTTGTCCTCCTCCATAATCTGCTTAATATCATAGCATGAGTTCACTCATACTGCGTGTGCAATTCCTTACCCTGAAGTAAATATTGATTTATATAACTTAGGTGAATAAATGGATAATCAGGGGAAATGTAAGAATGAAATTGTTAATGTTTTCTAAAGGTAAAGGGGATGAAAGGTTAGGTCTAATAGTTAAAGATAAGGTTTTGGACGTAAAACAAGCTTATAAAATAATAACTCATTCAGCATCTCCAAGTTGGTTTAACTCATTAAACGAGCTAATAAGAGGTGGAGAAAGTGCCATGATTTTAGTAGAACAGTTGAAAAATAAAATCGAAAATAATCTGGATGAGGTTAGTCAAGTGATTTATGATTTGAATGAAATAGAGTATTATCCTCCAGTGAATCCAGAAAAAATATTATGTGCTTCCATTAACTATAAATCTCACGCTGAAGAGTTACATCAAGAGCTTCCAGTTGAACCATATTTATTCGTAAAGTTGCCTAATGTACTAATAGGTCACAAGAAATCAATTATAGTACCTAGTTTTTCAAGGCAAGTTGACTATGAAGGAGAGTTAGCAGTAATAATAGGAAAGGAGGGTAAGAATATCCCTAGGAATAAAGCCTATGAATACGTTTTTGGTTATACAATTTTTAACGACGTAAGTTTAAGAGATTTAAGGTGGGGAAAGAGTGGTAAAACAGAATTTAATTGGCTAAAGGCTAAAAGCCTAGATACGTTAGGTCCTTTAGGTCCATGGGTTGTAACTAAGGATGAGATTAAAAATCCTCAAAAATTGAGAATTAGGACTTACGTAAATAATGAGTTAAGGCAAGATGGAAACACCGAAGACATGATATTCGATATTGCAACGTTAATCGAGTACGCTTCAGAAGGAATAACCCTAAAGCCTGGGGATTTGATATCTACTGGAACTCCTCCTGGTACTGCATTGAGAACTGGTAAGTTCTTAAAATCCGGAGATATCGTTAAAGTAGTAATAGAAAATGTTGGAGAATTGGAAAATTACGTTAAGACTGAATAAGAAATGAAAAATCAGATAGAACTAAAGTTTTTTATAAATCAACTTTCCTTGACGTGAAGTAAAACTATTCTATTGATTTGTTGTTCATTAAATTCCGAAATTAAAGGACTATCTTAATTTTTATGGAAAATGAAAGGGTAAAATATAAAAACAAATAAAATTTCCTAGAAACATTTTTTAAATTAGTGGAAAACGATCTAAAAATCTTTTATTTAAAATTCTCCTCCAAGAATTGTATAACTTCTTTTGCGTATAATTCTGGATTTTCTGCAGGTGCATAATGTCCAGCACCCTTTAGTTCTTTAAATCTAGCACTCTTTATCTTCTCAGCAGTACTTTTCATCATATCATGTGTTACTATTGGATCGTATTCCCCTCTTAAGAGAAGTAAAGGTATTCGTATCAACTCTAATTTATCAGCAATATCAAAAGAGTTCCACGCAGCTAAGTCCCATCTGAGAATTTCATTTCTAGTAGAACTTCTAATCCAAGTAAGCCTTTCAATAAGACTCTTAGTAGCATTTGGACTGGCGAAAAACAAGGTTCTTGCAGGATCAGTGTTAATAGCATTCTTAACATCCTCTTCGGAAAATGTCCTGGTTCTTGCTGCACAATTGGCAGCTACTCCAGCTATTAGCTTTTTGGCCTTAGTAGATAGGTCGAGAACAATATCACCACCAACTGAAGTGCCTACAGCAATAAATCTCTCCAAGTTAAGAGCGTTAGCTAATTCCATTATTACGTCACTATAAAAACTTACTGAAGCGTTACTTAAACCCTTTAATTGAACTTCCCAGGGCTCAG
The DNA here is from genome assembly GCF_007050195.1 of Sulfolobus sp. B1. Taxonomy (NCBI): domain Archaea; kingdom Thermoproteati; phylum Thermoproteota; class Thermoprotei; order Sulfolobales; family Sulfolobaceae; genus Sulfolobus; species Sulfolobus sp. B1. The sequence continues at coordinate 6,556 of NZ_QIMI01000093.1, forward strand.
ATTTACCATGCCCTGGCAAGTCTAGTAATAATAACCTATACTTATCCGTAGGGAAATATTTAACAACATCATGATATATTCTACCATCAAATCCAGCTAAATGTATTAGAACTATTGGTAACCCTCTACCATACTCCTCTAAATACACGTATTTCCCCTTAACGTTGATATATCTACCAACTAAATTCTCTAGCATCTTTATATCCCCATGGTAACATATAGAGTAGTATTATATAAACCTTAGAGTATCTATAGCCGACAGGAATTTCTTTAGCTGATGAGAGTTTTAAATTTAATAAAATATTTTAAAAAACAAT
>NZ_QIMI01000094.1:0-6718 GCF_007050195.1 Sulfolobus sp. B1
CCTTAGATAGGTATATTGGGTAAGGGTCAAAATACCTATAATTACTAGAAACTCCCAAAGGTAAATGAGTTGACGCCTCGTTGAAAATATGCTTTGACTTTTTAGTTTTACTTTCATACATATTGATGGGATCGTATCTCAATTCGACCACCTAAGTATAAGATATCATTGATTTTTATATTAAAATTTTGCTAACGATAAGTATGTTTATTATCTAACAATTAATTAGAAAATAAATTAACCAATTACAAATTGATGAACCTTTATCTTGTTATCTTCTAGGACTATATAGGATGCGTGAAGAATTCCCAAATTGTATTCACTACCCGGGTTTAGTACTGTAGTTTTGCCAATCTTATCAAAGCCTCTAGATTCATGGATATGCCCATGTAGACCCAAAATGGGTTGTATTTCTTCCTCAATTTTTCTTACAGCCTTTGATCCAACATTTGTCATTACTATTTCCCCTCCTCTTACCACTGGCTTAAGATTACTATCTAATAATGGCGCGTTATCTAAGTTAGTTCCATACGGCGGTGCATGCAGATTAAATATTGCCTTCTCCGGTCTTTGTAATTTACTTACCTCATTTTTTAAGTATGAATATATTTCCTCTTCACTCATTTCTCTAGGCGTATTCCAAGGAGTGGGATTGACGTATCCAAACGTTATCATTTCGTAACCGTTAATATCTATAACCTCTCCTTCACACTTCACTAATCTTTCGCTCTGTTTGATTGCGTCAAACATGTATAAAGGATCATCATTTCCTAGATTGGTATATATCACTAGATTTGTTCCTTTTAACTTCTCTTCTGCTATTCTGCTCCATTCGTTTAACCTTTCCAATATTACCTTCTTAAATTCTTCCTCTAACTTATTTTTATCTTCTTCTAACTCATGGTATTCTTTCTCGTCAACTATTGTATAATAAGTTCCAATTGACTTATAATGTTTTATTATATCTTCTAAGCCTTCTCTCCCTACAACCTTATCCAAAACCTTGAATTTGCCTTCACTTAGGGCTAATATTGGCACTAAAGATTTTCCAGCTAAATCACCCCCAATTATCAAGACATCAGCCTTTGTCATCAATGCCGTGTTAAGAAATTTTCTAAATGCGGTCTCTGATCCGTGTAAATCTGTGGTAAATAGTATTTTAAGATTTCCTAGCCTATTCGTCTCAGGTTTATTTTTCTTGAAGAGCCCCATTATGATAATTAGTTTTATACCATTAGTTAAAAACTTTTCTAAAGATAAGAGTAATTACGTTGAAAGTAACTTTATGTACATATCAGTAACGTATCTCTCATACATTGATGAGTTTTTAAACTATTTAATAAAAGGGATTATATGATCAAATGAATTACATAAAGATTGGTGTCTTAAATAACTTTTTAAAAATTTTCGAATAAAACGATTTCGGCTAGCAATATTGTTTTAAACACTTTACTAAGCTTTGTCTATTTAAGTTTTTAAACCATTCAATAGTTATTAAAAAATGAAATGTCAAAAAGCAGTTCTGATAAAAATCAATCATTGTTTATTAGGCAATCCTCCGGGTTAATAAGAGAAGTAAGTCCTTGGTCATCATTTTTTGCAGTATTTGGGTTAGTAACGGGAGGTATACCTATTCTTATATTGACTTGGCTTTATTTGTCCCCAGGTGCAAATTGGACTTTATCGTACTTGATAACACTAATTCCTACATTAGGCATGGCATTTTTGTTCTATATTGCCGCAGTCTCAACTCCTAGAGCGGGTGGAGATTACGTTTTTAATACCAGGTCTTCACATCCTATTGTAGGTTTTGTAAACTATTGGGGATTATGGATAGCCTTCGCATTATCTTTAGGATTGTACAGTTATCTAGGGGCACAATGGTTTGCTTATCTCTTTACCGGGATTGGATTGTACTACGATAATGCTTCCTTAGTTAATATAGGTACGTTTTTTACGTCAACTTTGGGTAGTGTGATTGTAGGGATAGTAATTTTAGGCGTCAGTTCAATTGTATCCTCTACTGGAAAGTATGGTTGGAGGTTCATATTATTAGCGGGGTTAATCTCAATTATAGCTACTTTAATAACATTTGTTGAACTAGGTTTAATCAATCCCGTGAAGTTTTATTCATCTTTGTCATCTTTTACCGGAGTTTCTGACGCTTACAAAGATGTTGTAAGCTCAGCTACTTCTAACGGTCTTTCATTCGTATCTCCATTACAAGGGGCGCTACTCGCAATTCCAGTAGTATGGTATTATTACGTGTGGTATAACTTGCCAGCCTCTTGGAGTGGTGAAATGAGAAAGGTGAAAGTTAATGCTTTATTATCAATAATTCTAGGGATACTTTTTGTAGGAATATATTATATATTGTATACTTTTCTTAATTTTCATGCCTTTGGCGAGAATTTCTTAACCTCATGGTCTTATATTCTAGCAAATAATGTAAATAGTTCAGTAGTCTATGATAAGTTAGGGTCAATAGGCGTATTCTCACCTTTCTTTGCTCTATTAGTTAATCACAATATAGTTATCTACATTCTAATGTGGATTGCATTATGGCTACCCAACTTCTATAGTCTGTCACCATTAACGATAGCGTTAACTAGATATCTTTTCGCTTGGTCTTTTGATAGGATATTACCAGAGAGCTTAGCAGACGTGAATGAAAGGTTCCACATTCCATTAAAGGCTACGATAATTTCTATAGGAGTCGGTATATTAGGTCTATTACTTTACGCTTTCGTCCCTGCTATTTCTATCGTAGATGTTACAGTAGTCTTTGAAATTAGTTATGCTATTTTTGCTTTTACCTCAGCCTTAATGCCATTTATAAAGAAAGATCTATTTAATCGTATCGTCCCCGTTAAGATGAGAATTGGAAGAATCCCAATAGTATCGCTCATAGGTTTTCCAGTGTTTGGGTTCCTGCTATATGCATTGACTATGACATGGGGAAACCCCGTTTTGTTACCTATAAATGTGCCAACACTAGTTTCATTAGGGGTGATTTATGTAAGTGGAATAATAATTTTCCTTACATCTTACTTCATTAATTCGAGGCGAGGAATACAAATGAAATTATTATTTAGTGAAATACCACCAGAGTGATATTGAATTTTATCATGATAACTTCCGTTTTTATACCTTCCTCAGTTAATTTCAAATATTTAGATAACAGAAGAATCAATCATGAGGCAGATAGATGCTTTAAAATCCCCTCGGTTTACTCAAATCTCCACTTTTGCAAGATTACCAATATGTAAAGAAGATGAGGAAATTAAAGCTGGATTTATAGGTATTCCATTTGATGATGCTACAACTTATAGACCCGGAGCCAGATTTGGTCCAATGGGTATTAGACAAGGTTCGAGACTACTAAGACCATATAATCAGTTTCTAGACACATATCCTTTTGATAACTTAAATGCTTGTGACATGGGCGATATAAATATAATTCCAGGCTATATTGAGGATACTATGAGAATAATAGAGAATAGTATATATGATATGTTGAATAAAAGAAATTTCGTGCCATTCATAGCTGGTGGTGATCACTCAATAACTTTACCAATTTTGAGAGCATTATACAAAAAATATGGTAGCCTTAACGTAATTCATTTCGATTCTCATTATGATTTCTGGGACTCTTACTGGGGTAAGAAGTATACTCATGGCACATGGCTTAGAAGATCATTAGAAGAGGGTCTAATTAATAAAGCGATACAAGCAGGCATAAGAGCTTCAACCTTTTCTAAAGAAGATTTGGATGATAAGAGAAAGCTAGGAATAAGGAGTTATACTATAAGGGACTTAAAATATAATACAAGAGCTGTTATTGACGAAATAAACTCACTAGAAGGTCCTACATACTTTTCGATAGATATAGACGTTGTTGATCCTGCCTTTGCACCAGGTACTGGTACTCCAGAAGTTGGTGGATTGAGTAGTTTCGAGATAATCGAGATCATTAGACAGTTAAGGTTTAATAAGCTAGTTGGATTTGATGTTGTTGAGGTTTCCCCACCCTATGATCTAAGTGAATTAACTACTATGTTGGCTGCAAACATTATATATGAAGGAATGAGCATCCTTTCCTTAACTCTTTAACCTTGGTAGATACCTTTATTTACAATTTTATATTTGACCGAAAAACTCTCCACATTTTTTCTAATCGTTATTACCGCATATTTAAGTATATTCTCGAAATAGAGACTACCAGGATTTATTAGTACTGTTCCGTTTATACTATCAATACCTGAAGATTCATGAATATGTCCATGTAACCCTAATAAAGGATTATATCTCTCTATTAGTTCCCTTAATGAGGTAGACCCCACATGAACCCATCTCCCATTAATATAAGCGTTATCTAGTTTAGTATTATAAGGAGGGACATGAAAGTTCAAAATAATATTTTTTGTGTTAATAATTACCTTGTTGAGTAATTCAATTCCTTTATTATATATTGTATACTCTGGCACCACCCTAAATGACTTGTAAGGAGTTTGATTAGTAAAGCCATAACTTATTACCATAAGGGGAGATGAGGAACTGTCAATTTCAGTTAATCCTTCAAATTCTATTTTATAAGACTTAAATACATCATCTATTATGAAAGGATCATCATTCCCTACGCTCCATATAACCTTTGTATCCTTGAGTTTTTCATTAACCAAGGATATCCAACGTTCCAACTGGCTTTTTGCTAGATCATAAAAAAGCCTCATTATCTTCTCATTGCTCGATTCAATATCATTAACCTCTTCTTTAGATTCTGAAATGTAAATGTAATAACCATTCTTCTGATAACTTTCTATATCCTCTTTGGTTACAGATTCATTACCAATGTAATACTCCTCTCCTCTCTTTAAAATTATTATCACTCCCTTTCCAGCAAAGTCTCCTCCTAATATAAGGTAATCTGCCTTAATAGCCTTAGTTACATTTAAAGCTTTCCTAAATACGATCTCATTACCGTGAAAATCAGAAGAAAAAACAATTCTTATATCTCTTGCCATTTTTCTTCCTACTCCGGTGGTATTTCTTTAAATATTAAATCGAAATCTATTCCTTGTCTAGCCCTAACAAGCTTAGCGACGTAAAAAATGGCAAATAGTACTATTATTGATCCAGCCAATATTGCATATCTTACTAGGGTGTCTGCACCTATAGCTGGAACTGTTAAGTATTGATAAAATGTGTAGATTAGGTACACTATAGCTAGGCTAGCTATTATTCTCATGACCTTATTTCCTTTTTCCGTCTTTAATACTGCTATAGATACTACAGTCATAGGGAAAATTATCAGTATAGCTACTGCTACGCTTGAAAGTAAGAACGCTCCAGCTGAAGTAACCGGTAAGCTAAATACTATTAGACCAATTAGTCCAGCTATCATCGAAAGAATGATTGCCTTAATTGGAACATGTCTCTTCTCACTGACCTCTCCGACAAAGTCTGGCATTATTCTGTCCATCGCATAAGATAATAGCAACCTGCTTCCTACGAATGAAGCTGCAGCTAGATACATTAGGAGTTGCACAATACTCGCTAACGCGAATAATACTCCCAAAACTACATTACCGCTTGAAATTCCCTCAATCAAATCTAAATAAGGAGTAGGTATTGGAAGACTTGACTGAACTATACTTAAATACATCATCTTTGTTGTAAATCCGTATCCTAACTGGTAATACTCCAAGGCTAGGGCAGCTGTAAAGATGAACCCGGTTATTAATAACGTGCTTAAAATACTGAATGGCATGCTTCTTTTTGGATTTCTAACTTCTCCTGCAATATAAACCGTGTTTATTATATAAGAAAATCCCACTACGTAAACTGGGTTTAATGACAAGATGTTGTTTAAGCTATAATAAGCTGGTACCGCAACGCTAGACGATGTAACATTATTATATAGGTTAGAAACATTAGCATAGACTAATGCGAAGTTATTTAACCTGGATATAGCCAATGTATGAGGTATAACTGCTTCAACTATTATCATACCGATAGCAGCTATAAGAGCTAAAGGTATGGCAACCCACTGTAATGCTCTATAAACCTTATTTCCAAAAATCGAAATTAGTGACATTACTATTATTTCAACAGCTCCTATAGCCATTATTAAGTAAGTGTTGGAATCAATAGCAGAACCCAAGGAGATTAATGCGTAGTTGTGAGTATAGTAGCCTAAAATAGTTAATAAAGGAATTAAGCCAAAGGTTTGGAGTGTTATTCCGGTTATTCCCATAAACAATGGTACTGTAGCCAAGAAATATCCAGCATTACCGACAAAGCCTAAGGCAGGATGTAAGTTTCTGCTAACGTAAACGTAATCTGCAGCTACCCTTGGTATTTTAGATCCTATGTAGGAGAACGTTAAACCTACGAACAAAAACCCTATAAGAGGTAATATCAAACCTAATAGTGGACTTCCTCCTACTAGTGGTCCAGTAGACGCTACATAGTATGTAGAGAACAGTAGTCCTAACAGTGCTATATTAAACCAGAGTGCATCTATCAAACCGAATTCTCTGACTAACCCAGAAGATTCTCTTAGGAACGCACCTCTTTTAGTTTCCGGCATGTGTCTATCTGGATTAAATGGGTATATAAATTTTAAAGCTAAGAAGTTAAAAACTTTACAAAAATCTTTATAAATCATTTAAGGTTTCTTGTAAAATTTTCAACGATTCATCAAGTAAACTCTCAG
>NZ_QIMI01000095.1:0-6609 GCF_007050195.1 Sulfolobus sp. B1
TCTTGAAGCAGGTGCCGATGTGATTTTCCCTGAGGCTCTTACTAGTAAGGATGAGTTTGCCAAGTTCGCTAAGGAAGTTAAGGCTCCTCTACTAGCTAATATGACAGAATTCGGTAAAACACCTTATATTAAAGCTCAAGAATTCAAAGAGATGGGATATAAATACGTAATATTTCCGGTTACGTTATTCAGAGTAGCAGCTAAGGCAATGAAAGAGGCTTTAGAAGTCTTACTAAATGAAGGTTCACAAATTAATTTATTAGATAAAATGATAACTAGGCAAGAGCAATATGATATCATTGATTATTTCTTCTATGAGAGAATGGATAAAGAACTTGGGAGTATAAAAATTCTTAGAAAGCTTTAAAATTTTATGTTCTAAGTTTAAATTATGATGATAACTTCTGAAAGTTTAATAAAGAAACCACCTATTGTAGTTAAGTTAGGAACTAGAACCATTGATGCAGTTAAAGTTATGTATTCGAATAACATAGGCTCAGTCGTTATAGTGGATGACAGAAATCGTCCTGTAGGTATCTTTACTGAAAGAGATCTCATGCGTGCTATAGCTAATAGGAAGGACCTTAATGACCCTGTAGAAAAACTTGGAACTTATGGGAATTTGATTACAGTAAAGAGAAATTCTCCAATAGGGGAGGTAGCTGAGAAGATGATCAAGAATAATATTAGACATGTAATAGTTATAGGGTCAGAAGGAGAATTAGTAGGAGTTATTTCAATCAGAGATATCATAAATGAAGAACATGTGTTAAATTTTTTGATTAAATCTGAATCAACATGGGAAGGGGGTACAGATTAATGAGTATAGTTAGTAAAGGTTTAGAAAATGTTATAATCAAGACAACTAGCCTTACTTTTATAGATGGTGAGAAGGGAATATTGAGATATAGAGGTTATGATATTAATGATTTAGTTAAATATGGAAGCTATGAAGAAACTATCTATTTAATGTTATATGGAAAGTTACCGACTTCGAATAAATTAAAACAAAAAATAAACGAGGAGTATGAAGTTCCTCAAGAGGTTATTGATGCAATATATCTTATGCCGAGGGACGCTGACGCTATAGGCTTATTAGAGTTAGCCACAGCTGGATTAGCTTCTCTTGATAAGAACTTTAAGTGGAAAGAGAATGATAAAGAGAAAGCTGTAAGCATAATGGCGAAGATGTCGACAATCGTGGTTAACGTATTTAGAAGAAAGGAAGGGAATAAACCTAAGATACCCGAACCATCAGACAGTTACGCTAAGAGTTTCTTAGCTGCTAGCTTTTCTAAAGATCCTACACCCGAAGAAATTAACGCTATGGATAAGGCATTAATATTGTATACTGATCATGAAGTACCTGCCTCTACTACAGCTGCACTAGTTGCTTGTTCAACATTATCAGATATGTATTCTTCTTTAACGGCAGCATTAGCAGCGTTAAAAGGTCCATTACATGGAGGAGCAGCTGAGGAGGCGTTTAAACAATTCCTAGAAATAAAAGATCCCAATAACGTAGATAACTGGTTTAATGAGAAGATAATTAAACAGAAGAATAGGCTAATGGGGTTTGGGCATAGAGTTTATAAGACGTATGATCCAAGAGCAAAGATATTTAAAGAACTTGCTACTACATTAATTGCCCATAATAGTGAAGCTAAAAAGTACTTTGAAATAGCTCAGAAACTTGAAGAGCTAGGCATTAAGAACTTTAGCAGTAAGGGAATATATCCTAACACTGATTTCTACTCTGGTATAGTCTTCTACGCACTTGGATTCCCAGTATATATGTTCACGGCTCTCTTTGCCTTATCGAGGACATTAGGTTGGCTAGCTCATATAATTGAATACGTAGAAGAACAGCATAGACTAATAAGACCTAGAGCTCTCTACATAGGACCCGAATCATTACAATATGTTCCTATAAGTAAAAGATAAACTTTTATTTTTTGTTTACAGAACATTATTGCTATGGCTTTAGCTGGAGCGTTAGCTTTGATAATAGCTTTCATAATTGTCTGGATAATTGTCTCAATACCTACATGGATAGCTGGAAAGATAATAACACCTAGGACTACTACCTTTGGAAGAGCAATGTTGGCAACCTTAATAGGAGCAATAGTGTTTGACATATTTTCTTTTATATTCTCCTTTATATCACCAATAATTGGCGTAATCATTGGCTTTATAGCGTTTCTGGGATCGTATAAGGTGATTTTTGATACTGGATGGTTGCAAGCTTTAGGTATTGCAATATTAGCAATAATAGTAGCTGCAATAATCCTACTTATTTTGGGGGCATTAGGCATAGCATTACCTCACTTAGGTCCTTTCACATAAAACAAAGGTATCAAAATCTTTTTTCTTCAAACTATAACGAAACTTTTTTGGAAGTAGATAAATTGTTCCGTCATCTGCACTAATTTCCTCTACATCAGAATTATCATACTCCATTGCCGTTATCGCGCATATCGCAGCATCCACATAATCTTTTATACTATGAAGATCTTTCCAATTTAAGCCAATATTTTTTAATGAGGAAGTAGGATGAGTTTCTATTACTTTAAGTTCTTTAGATAACCTTATTGCTCTATCTACTAGACTAACCATGAAAGAAGGTGGTAATACCTTGAATCCTCTCTTAATCATCTCCTTATCTACTTTTCTGAACCCTTTAGAGTGAGATAATGGAGAGTCAATTGCAACTATCTTTGATTGTCTACATATTTCCAGAATTTCCCCATCAGTAGTAGCCTCGATAATCTTTATTTCCTTTCCACGCAGTACGCCTATTGCTGTTTTCCTCTTCACAGCTAGGTCTATTCCACAATACACTTTTTATTTTACCTCTTTTTCTTAAGTATGTGAAACTACCTATTATATTAATTAACTACAAGGTATATGATAACTCTTATGGAAATAAAGCTATTGAATTAGGAAAGAAAATAGAGAAAATAAGTAAAGATCACTCCGTAGAGGTTATACTTTCCGTGCCATCTACAATGATATATAGGATGTCTCAAGAAATTGACTTACCAATTTACGCTCAGCATGTTGATTCAAATAGTTTAGGTGCTTTCACTGGTACTATACCACCAGAATTGATCAAAGATGCAGGGGCAAAAGGTACATTATTAAATCACAGTGAGAAGAGGATGAGAGCTGATGAAATAGATGATGTTTTAAAAAGACTAAAGAATCTCGGTTTAGAAAGTGTTTTATGCGTAGATAGATATGAACTGGTATACCCATTCAGTCTTCTTAAACCAAATGCTATACTTATTGAACCTCCAGAACTTATTGGAACCGGTATCTCAGTATCGAGGGCTAAACCAGAAGTAATAACTAGAGCTGTAGAAGAAATAAGTAAAAACAAAGATGTATATCTGATAGCTGGTGCTGGAATTACGAACGGTGAAGATGTTTTTAGGGCAATAAAACTAGGAGCTCAAGGGATTGGAGTAGCTAGTGCAGTAATGAAAGCCAAGGAACCAGATAAGGTAGTTGAGGATTTAATTATTAGTGCACTAAAAGCGATGGATTTAAGCTAATAAGATATTATGTAGTTTATAAATTAATGAATTTGCTCCGAATTCATTAAGTATGATCTCTTCGCTCTTTTTTACTCCTACAATCGAATATAAGCTAACTAAAAATATAAATGATGAAATAAGTTCACTTTCTCCGCCTGCATCATGGTAGATTTCATCATATTTAAGTATATTGATTGTTACATTTCCATCTTCGTATTTTGATAATCCGTCAACGACTTTCAAGTTAATTTGCTTTACGAAACTTTTTATGCCATATTTTTCCAATACTACATTTATTAAATTTATTATACATTCAGTATCCTTACATCCTATCATTAAAACTACCTATCATCCTTAAAATATTAATGATTTTTCATACTGATAAATAGAGCGATAATACTAAGAGCTAAAGCCAATAATGAAAGTCCCAACGCTAAAAAGGGTAAAATTAAAAGTTTGTTCATTATTATAAAGATACTCATAAATGATTAAAAATCTTAAACGCCCAAGCTTTTTCAGTTTTACTTAAATTAGTCTGAACTTCTTTCCCACCCTAAAAGATAAGGCTAGCCGTTTCTCTGTCATGTCTAAAGTTATTTCATTGGTTTACGAGTGGATTTGTATTGTAGCCTATAATAACGTCAAGTATAAATAAGGTATACTTCTGTAACGTCAATTTAATATTCTCTGTCACTTATTATGAGATAATACCATATATTAATCAAATAAATTTTATTGTTATGAGAGATTAAATATAAAGGACAAAATATTACTATAATTTTTCTAGAAATTGAAGAAAAAGGAAGTAAGGAATATGACAATTATCTAGTAAAACAAAAGGTTAAATATTATTTTTCGTATTATCAAGGCTATTTCGTAACGGTTGAAATTTAGGTAAATCTTATATTCTCAAAATATAATAGCTTTCTGTGACCTACTGGTTAGTGCCAATTCAAGAAGATATGTGGGAAGTTATAAGGGACAAGGGGATATATGGTTATAAAGAGAATCTACAAGATTATATTAAAGAAGGTGATTATATAATAATTTACGTTAGTAAGTATTATGCTAAACGTTATGGCGGAAAGATAGTGGGAATAGTTAAAGTACTGTCTGGCTGGTATGAAGACCATACTCCCGTTTATCCTGAGGAGACGGTAAGAAATAGAGGTATTTATATATTCAGAGTAAAAGTGGAACCAGTAGTAACTGGTGAATGCGATATGAAAAAAATATTGGATAAAATACGTTTCATTGAGGATAAGGGTCAGTTAGCTAAATATCTGAGGAATGCCCCTGCTAACTTAAAGAGACCTGTTCCAGAGTATGATGCCAAGATAATTGAAGAGTGCCTCAAAGAATCAATACTCAATATTTGATTGTTTCTAGTTTCGATATGAACATTTGTAGTAAGTCATAAAGGGTTGATATTAGTTTACCTATTATATACTTATAGATGAAGAATATCAGATATCTTATATTTATTATCACTAACAATCTTTTAGCTACTTTCTCTTGGTTTAAAATTATATCCTTCAGTCTAGAGTCAGTTATAAAGTTCTTAATTTTTCCAATGACTCCTAGTAATTCCTTTATAGTGCTCTTTAAGTTTCTTATACTCTTATTCTTTAATCTAGATATTACGCTTTCATAATAATGTTTAAGTAATTGATAATCCAATAGGTCAGTATAGGTAACATTGTTCTCAGTAGTCATATTTATATTATTGCTTAGTATTACCATAAAAAGTGTGAATGATGATATTTTCGGGGAGTTGGAAAGATGACGTACTTTCAGCGAGCTGATGAGATGACATCCTGTACTGCTTTAACTCCTTCTCCAAACCTTATTGGTTCACCTAGTTTTCTTAAAACCCTTTCTATAACACTTATTGCTACTACTGCATCATTAGGCGTTACCCAACCCATATGGCCTATCCTGAAATACCTAAAAGCAGGATGCACACCTGGAGCAAATTCAACTCCCTCATTTATTGTCTCAGCTAAAACTTTCTGAGGATCTGTTTTTTTAAGTACAACTCCGGTTACTGTATTACTATATGACGCCGGTTTCTTAGCAGTTATTTCAAGTCCTAAAGCTTCAACTCCAGCTCTTATAGCGCTAGAGACTAACGCGTGCCTTTTAACCCTGTTTTCAATTCCTTCCTCTCTTATTAGATCAAACGCTTTAGCTAATTGCAGAATTACGTGAACTGGTAAAGTGGAAAAATATGAAGCTTTTCCTTCTTCCATATTTCTCATTACTGGTAGCCAATTTCTTAAATTCAGATAATAACCAGCAATTGAATCCTCGTTATTTAAAAGTTCATTAGCCTTTGGTGATAGTACTAATAACCCTAACCCAGCTGGACAACCTAAGGCTTTCTGGCTAGCTGTCAAATATACGTCAATATTCCACTCTTCAGCCTTTACTTCCTCAGCTCCTACACTAGATACTCCGTCTACAACTACTAGATCTACGTACTTTCTTATCTTTTCCACAACCTCTTTTACAGGCTCTCTAACTCCGGTACTAGTCTCTACGTGTGTTAAAGTTACCATCTTATAATTCTCTTTTTGCACTTCTTCTAATACTAAATCTTGATTAACGTATTCACCAGGTAAAGGTCTTACTACTTTTACACTTACCGGATATCTCTTGAAAATCTGTTCCCATCTATCTCCAAATACACCATTAGATAATACTAGAACTTTATCATCTTTTTTAAGCAAAGATGTTACGCTTTCCATGGCAGAAGTCCCTCCACCCGGTATTATGAATGGTTGATATTTTTTACTAACACCCATAACGTATCTTAGCCCTTCAAGAGACTTTCTGAAAGCTTCTACGAACTCTTTAGAAGTAAAGCCTACGTTATTATCCAATCCAGCAATAAGCACATCTTCTTTTATTGTAGTTGGACCTACGTGTAGTAAAAGCTTATCCATAAGATAGGCTTAACTACACTCCTTTATTCTTTTCTACATTAAATGGAAATTTTTCTAATCTGTAAGCTGAATCCCAAAACATGTATTCGTAAACTGAAGCTGTTCTAAAATGTTTTTTTAAT
>NZ_QIMI01000096.1:0-6571 GCF_007050195.1 Sulfolobus sp. B1
TAGTTCCGTCAAAGCTCATATATACAGTGTTAACACCAGCTTCTCTTAGCGCTCTAGCATACCTTATAGCCTTATCGGGGTCCTCTAAGTAGAGTTTTGCAAAAGTACCTCCCCAAGTATTAAGCTGTACGTGTTTTACCCCATTCTCTCTTAATAGTTTAATGATTTCTATAATATCGTCTCTTAATGTTGGCTCTCCACCAGTTACTTGTATAACTAATGTAATGTCTTGCTTTTTGAGTTGATCTACCATGAATTTTATTTGTTCTAAAGTTGGCTCGTACACATAACCTGCTTTTTCAGCATAGAAGAAACAATACCAGCAGGATAAATCACATCTATTGGTTATTACTAGATTCACTAGCGCGGAGTGCTGATGATGCATTGGACACAATCCGCAGTTATATGGACATGGTGATTTCAAATCAACATATGGTACTTTAGGACCTTTTCCTTCATATTCCCAATAATCAAACTTGTAGTATAAGCTTGAATCCCCATAATATAAATCCTCAAACTCACCATGATCTGGGCAAATTTTCCTTATAAATAGTTTACCTTCTTTTTCAAATATTGTTGCCGGTAAAAGTCTATAACATGCTGGGCATAAAGAATGAGTAACTCTAACTAGTTTTTCATTTTCAGCTAATTGTGGTAATGGACCTCCTATCTTTATCTCTTTTTCACCAAACTTTACTGCTCCTTCATCAAACCTAGATGGAGCTGGTAAAAGTCTCGAGCGTGATTCTGTCTGTACTGCTTGTGTCATTGAATGAATGATAACTAAAGTTAATATATAAACATATTCTCTTCCACTAACATACATTCAGTTAATACCAACCTAGAAAATTATCCCAACCAGTAATTTTTAAATTACTATCTCTATAAATTAATTTATCTCCAATAATTATCCTACCCATAATCGTAGGATTGTATCCTAGTAGTTTTAAATCATTTAGAATAAGTTCTAAAGGAGAGTATTTATCCAAAATCAAAATAGGTATAAATTCCTCTCCGGAATACTTAATTATATCGCTCTCACTGATGTTATGGTTTCTTAAGACATTCATTACACTATCATCTATTGGAATGTCATTAATTTTTATGCCAAAATTAAAGTTTTCCACAATATTATATAATGATATAATTAATCCATCACTTATATCCGTAGAATACTTTATATAGTTACAATATTTCTTAAAAAAGTAAAGTAACGCCTTATTAACTATAGGATGTTTTACTTTAATTATAGATTTAGGTAAAATAGGGATCTTAAAATTATTTAAATATGAAAGAAATATATTAGTAGTGTACCCAATATAATCAGATAGTAAAACGTAATCTCATTCACCGATCTCGTTCTTAATATTACACATAACTTTTCCTTCTACAAAAACATCAATCCAACCATCACACGTAGAATCATTAAGATCCCCCCCTACATACCTTCCTTCATAATAATGTATAGCGTCCGAAATACCTCTAATAATGTCCTCAGCTTGATTTATTTCATAGTTTTTATCTAATCCTATCGATACTAAATAGTTTGTGGGCTTAACAGCTTTACTAATCATGTCGCTCGTAGCAGCTATAATTGACTTCCAACCTAAGTCATAGCTAGACATAAAGTTAAACGCATAAGAAATCCTAAAGCCATCTAACTTGTATCCTACGTCTCCATCTATATAAACGTCATCTAACTTATTTAAATCAGTGTAATTTATTAGGTATTTTCTGATAAACGTGTGCTCACCTAAATCCTTGAGCTTCATAATAAAATGGAACATAGGTCCAAAATTTAAAAGCCGCCGGCGGGATTTGAACCCGCGACCGCCGGCTATCCCTAACTGGGTACGAGGCCGGCGCTCTACCAGCTGAGCTACGGCGGCATATATTTTTAAGAGAATAACTGCATTAATATTTAACTTTCTTCAGATATAAGAGTTTTACACCTAGCTATGATCTGTTAAATGCTTAAATTTTCCTAGTAGTGGTCTTTTAAGGTTTTATTGATTTGTAATTTTAGGACAATATTGAAAGGTTTATGTATATTTCTATAAAAATAATTTACAAAATAATAAGACAGTTTTTAGTTATCGTTTTACTTCCTTTAGATGATAAGATTTATTAAGAAATCGTTTATATGAAAACACTAAAATAATTACTATCCAAAATATATTATTAGTAAAGATAATCATTTAAAGCTTAATTTACAAATTAATTCAATACCTATTTACTTTCAAATGTAGAAATTACGCCTTTAGCATAATTTATTGCCCTGTCTATTAATTTATCATAACTACCAAGATATTTATAAACATCAAGAATGTTCTTTAATTCATCATTAGAGAAGTAACTACTAATTATCTGATCCTCTAAACAAACTTCTAATAAAGATTTTCCAGTTTGTTTTACCTTTTCCGTTAATTTACTTACATATCTATGTGCTTCATGTCTATTCATACCCTTAAGCGTTAGATTAATCATTAAACTTTCTGCCATAATTTGTCCATTAGTTATACCTAAATTTCTTCTAATATTTTCTATATTTATTTTTAATGAATTTAGAAGACTTAACATACTATCTAAGATCTCATCAACTATTAGGAACTGATGAGAAATGATAATTCTTTCAGATGAACTGTTTGTTAGATCTCTTTCGTGCCATAGTGGTATATTTTCAAGTTCGGCCATCACGAAAGATCTAGCTACCTTAGCCAATCCACTTATCTTTTCTGATGTAACAGGATTTTCCTTCTGTGGCATAGTGCTACTTCCTAATCTTCCTTCTACGCCTTCTGCTAACTCATTTATTTCTGGTCTCATTAATTCTCTAACGTCTAGAGCAAATCTATCAGATTGAGAGGCTAGTATGGCTAAGACGCTTATTAACTCGGCAAATCCATCTCTAGGAGCTATTTGAGTGGAAATTTCATGGGGAGATAGTTTCAGATATTCCATAACATACTTCTCTACTTCCAACCCCTTTTCTCCCCATGCTGCCATAGTCCCTACTGCGCCGGACATTTTACCTTTTATAACTCTTTTTCTAACTTCAATTAGTCTCTCTAAGGATCTAGAGAATTCGTAAACATAGTTCCCGAATTTAAACCCTAATGTTATAGGAACAGCATGTTGTCCATGAGTTCTGCCTACCATTACTGTATCCTTATACTTCTTCGATAGTTCGATAAGTATTTCTATGATCTTTATCAGTTTTTTCTGTAAAATTTCTATTGCATCTCTGAATATTAATGCGTATGCTGTGTCAACTATATCATAGCTTGTTGCTCCAAAATGTACAAATCTACCAGCATCACTACTTCTTTCAGCTAGTAATGTTACCATAGCCATTACATCGTGTCCTATTTTATTCTCTAGGTCATCTACTTCTTCTGGTTTTATGGTATACGAAACCTCTTCCACCTTTTTTATATCATCTTCCTTAGCTAATCCAATTTTGTTTAAAGCTTTCAACAAGGCTATTTCTACTAAGACCCTCTTTCTCAATACTCCTTCTTTTGAAAATAAGCTTCTCATCTCTTTGCTTCCATATCTCCAGTCAAGTGGACATACAATGTCTTCCATCTTGATATTAGAACAAAGTTTTAATGCTTATTAATCTATGGTAATATTTTCAAATAATGATCATACAGACAATTGGTAGCCACTCGTCTTTACAAATACTTCACGGAGCGAAAAAAGAAGGATTTAAGACAGCTGTTGTTACAGACTATGTAAGGAAGAAATTTTATGAAAATTTTTACTTCATTGATAGTATATTAGGTTATGAAAATCTTGATAAAGCTATAACACAAATCAATAGTCTAGGTAGGGACAGTATATTAGTCCCTCACGGTAGCTTGGTAGAATATTTAGGTAAGGAAAGGGTAAGTAAGATAGATGTGAAAATTTTTGGAAACAAAAATATATTTGATTGGGAAGCTAATCAAAAAAAGAAGATGAAATTATTAGAAAAATCAAATATAAAAATTCCCCAAATTTTCGATAATCCAGAGGAGGTTGATAGGTTAGTTATTGTAAAACTCAATGGTGCTAAAGGTGGTAAAGGTTACTTCTTAGCTAAAAATAAGAATGAAGTTAAAGATGGGATAAGAAAACTAAAGGAAAAGAAGATGATTAACGATGAAGAGAAAGATTTAATAATTCAAGAATATGTAGTAGGAGTTCCTATGTATTTTCAATTCTTCTATAGTCCAATTTTAAATAGAACTGAGGTATTTGGAATAGACATAAGGTATGAGACCAATATCGATGGATTAAGAAGATTACCGCATTACTACTTAGGCGATAATCTTGAGCCTACTTTTGTGGTAGTAGGTAATATTCCAGCTGTGGCTAGAGAAAGCTTGCTACCTGTCGCCTTAGACTATGCCAATAATTTCGTTAACACTACTAAGGAGTTAGTTCCCCCGGGCATGATAGGACCATTTTGCCTAGAATCAATAGTAACTGACAGTATGGATATAGTAGTTTTCGAGTTCTCTGGCAGAATAGTAGCTGGGACTAACTTATATGTGCATGGAAGTCCATACAGTTGGCTCTACTGGGATGAACCTATGAGCATGGGAAGAAGGATAGCTAGAGAGGTAAAACTAGCAATAGATAAGGATAAATTAGAGTTGGTGACAACATAAATGAAAATAGCAGCCTTAGCTAGTCATTCTGCCTTGGATGTTTTTGACGGAGCTAAAGATGAAGGTTTTGAAACTATAGCATTATGCAAAAAGGGGAGAGAAAGGCCTTATGTAGAATTTAAGGCAATAGTTGATAGGTATATTCTTTTGAATGATTTTAAGGAAATTACCTCAGATTCTGTTCAAGATGAGTTAACCAAAAATAATGTGATCTTAGTTCCAAACCGAAGTTTAGCGGTATATTTAGGGTATGATTCTCTGGAGAATATGAGAGTAAGATTTTTCGGAAATAGGCTAATGCTTAGATGGGAGGAGAGAACGGGAGAGAAGAATTACTATAAGTTGTTGGAAGCTGCGAAAATACCTTTCCCCAAATTGCTCAAGCCAAATGAAATTGATAGACCAGTAATAGTTAAATTACCTGAAGCTAAACGTAAAGTTGAAAGAGGGTTCTTCTTTGCTGTAAGTAAAGATGATTTTGATAATAAAATTAATAATCTTATTAAAAACGGAATTATTGATGATGAAGCATTAAAGAGTATGGTAGTTGAAGAGTTCATATTTGGAGCACACTTTAACTTAAATTATTTCTATAGCCCAATTTTTAACAGATTAGAGTTAATTAGCATAGATAGGAGAATACAAAGTGATTGGGATGGATTATATAGATTACCTGCTGATATACAGCTTAAGTTAAATAAGATACCCAGGCTTATAGAAGTCGGACATGAACCGGTAACTATTAGGGAGAGCTTATTGGAAAAAGTTTTTGAAATAGGTTATAATTTCGTAGAAGCTAGTGCAAAGCTTCAACCTCCAGGGATAATAGGACCATTTACCTTACAAGTAATGGTTACACCAGATTTAGATTTAGTAGTATACGATGTAGCTCCAAGAATAGGGGGCGGGACTAACGTATACATGGGTATAGGAAGTCAATACTCTAAGTTCTATTTTGGAAAACCTATAAGTTTAGGAAGAAGAATAGCAATAGAAATTAAATACGCTATCATAAATAATGAATTAGCCAGAGTAACGAGTTAATTATTATCATTATTTTTTAATAACAATAAAGCTTATAAGAAGGATGTAAAAGGGACAATTAGTAATGATAAATTATAGGTCATAATCTTTATATATGCCGGAATAGAGGTAGACAAAACGGTGTTTAATGCTAACTCTGATAGTAGGAGGATTTTTTGGAGACGAAGGTAAAGGAAAAATAGCTGGATACTTAGGTCTTAAAGATAAGCCAAAACTAAGTATAAGGACTGGATCAATAAATGCTGGACATACTGTCAATTATCAGAACAAAAATTGGAAATTAAGAATTATTCCATCTGCGTTTATAAATGATACAACAGAACTAGGTCTAGCACCTGGAGCTTTAACCTCATTAGAGGTACTTTTAAATGAAATACAACAGACCAACACATATAACCGATTATATATAGATCCTCATGTAGGAATTATAACTGAGGATGAGATACGAGAGGAGAGAAATGATGAATATCTAATGAAAGTAATAGGAAGTACTGGACAAGGTGTAGGGTACGGGGAAAGTAAGAGAATTCTTAGAAAATTAAAATTAGCTAGAGATTACACTCAACTTGAGAAATTCTTATGTAACGTTCCAGATAGAACTATTGAATACTTACAAAGAGGAGAAAAAATTTTAGTAGAAGGCACACAGGGACATTACTTAAGTTTATATCATGGAGAGTATCCTTATGTTACTAGCAGAAACACTACTGCATCAGGCATATTAAGTGAAGTGGGTATTGGACCTAAATATGTAGACGAAATAATAATAGTTTTTAAAAGTTATGTGACAAGAGTTGGCGGAGGACCATTAGAAGGTGAAATTAGTCAAGAAGAAGCTAAGCGAATGGGTCTAGTAGAGTATGGAACTG
>NZ_QIMI01000097.1:0-6565 GCF_007050195.1 Sulfolobus sp. B1
TCTCTACCTCTCAAAATAACTTCATAACCTCTAAATAATGCTGCAACACATGCTAAGCTTAAGATTTGGATTCTTACCGGGTTCTATTAAGAAGTCTGCTAGATTAAACACTATGAAAACTAAAACTGATAAATCACCTAGGTGGAAATAAAATATGTGCTTAGATAAGCTATCCCCAGAGGAATGTAAAGAATTAGATCCCCCTGGATCTCAATCTTCTAACGTTAGAGAGATATTTTGGGACCCAGTTTCTAGGGTTGCTGGAGATCTAGCGTTTTACGTAAAAGTGGATTTAAATGCTAGAAAGGTTATAGAAGCTAGAAGTGTTGCAGCATTATTTAGAGGTTATGAAGTTATTTTGAGAGGTAGAGATCCAAGAGATGCTGCTATGATAAGCAGTAGAGCATGTGGGGTTTGTGGTGGGGTACATTCAGTCACTTCAGTGATGGCACAAGAAATGGCTTATGGTGTAACACCTCCACCGTTAGCTGTTGTAATGAGGAATCTTGCAGGAGCCGCAGAGATGATGTATGATCATCCGTTACATCTATTCTTATTAGCTGGCCCAGATTACTCTGCTGCCATAGTTTCAAAAACTAATCCCACGTTATATGAAACAGCTAAGAAAACTCCTGCTGAGCATAGAGATATTCACGGTTTCAGTACCATTGGAGATCTTATGGAAGCGTTAAACCCATTAAGCGGAAAATTATACTTGGAAGCTATCCAAATCACCAGGATAGCTAGGGAAATGTTTAGTTTAATGTTGGGTAGATATCCTCACCCATCAACCTTAGTACCTGGAGGTGTATCCACTACATTAAGGCCAGATCTATTTACTGACTACTTAGTGAGATTGACAAAAATTTATGATTGGGCAAAAACGGTTGCGTTAATATGGGAGGATTTGGTTAACTTCTTTTATAAAGAAGTTCCAGAGTATGAAAATGTAGGTAAAGCTTCTAAAATAAACATAATATGTGGTGGAATTTATGATGATCCAGAGCTTGCTGAATCCGGGGATCTCTACAAGTACGATAAAGCTAAGGAGTGGGGAGAGAGGAGAATGGTAACTCCAGGCGTCATAAAGGATGGACAGTTGGAGACTACTAGTTTAATTGACGCAAATGTAGGGCTAGAAGAATTCGTTACTCACTCTTATTATGAAGAGTGGGAGAAACAACCAAAAATCCTGGAAAAAGATCCATTAGGTAACCCTTTAAGTGTTGACCATCCATGGAATAAGATAACAATTCCTAAACCCGGACCATTGAATTGGCGTGAAAAGTACACATGGGATACGGCACCAAGGTGGAATAAACTAGTAGTAGAAACTGGTGGGGGACCATTAGCTAGACACTGGTTAACTGCTATCGCTAATAAAATCCCATCAAATCCTTTCATAAAGGCCGGAGGTGGAAGACTCAAAATAACAGTTCCTAAAGGAGCTACGTTACCGGAAATGGAATTAGAGTGGAAAGTACCTAAAGTAATTAACGCATTAGAGAGAAATAGGGCTAGAGCCTATCATATACCATATGTAATAGGAGTTGCCATGAATTTCTTGCTAAAGGCTTTCGAATACTTAAGAGCAGGAAAGACTAAAGTATGGAATAAGTTCGAAATACCAAGAGAAGGTATTGGAGTAGGCTTTTATGAAGCTGGAAGGGGATGGCTATCACATCACTTGATAATTAAAGACTACAAGATTTATAATTATCAGATAATAACTCCATCTACTATAAATGCCTCACCAAGGGATCCATTAGATCAACCTGGTCCATATGAAGAAGCAGCATTAAATACACCAATAGTTGAAAAGTTTACTACACCAGAACAATTTACTGGGATTGATATCTTAAGAAGTATTAGAAGCTTCGATCCTTGTATGCCTTGTACAGTACACATGTTCACTGGAGGCAGAGTGATAACAAGAGATGTAACTACATGTGCATGTAGCATATGATGGTGAAAATGCAAAGATGAAATCTTTTCTTATAGGAGGTATAGGTTATCATAGATTATCTGATTATGGAATAGGACCGTTAATTGTCGATATATTGAAAAATTTGAATTTGCCTAATAACATCCTTATTGAAGATTTAAGTTATAACGCAGTTGCAGTTTATCACAGATTGAATGAGATTAACGTAGATGAGATAATTCTTGTGGGAGCAATAAAGAAAATGGAAAAATTAGGCAAAATTCACATATATCATCTAGATGAGATAAACCTAATTGAGCAAGATAAAATACAAGAACTCATAGGAGAATCAGTAAGCGGATCAGTAGATATAAATGCAATAATATATTTTTTGAAATATTTTGCAAATGAAGATTTAAGGAGGAAAATAAAAGTAATCGAAGTTGAGGTAGACGAGATAAGAGAGAACAATATGTTAAGTGAGGAAATAGTATGGAGTATATTAGCCGTTTTAAAAATTATTATTAAAGAAATAGAATTAAATGAAAAATTATATGATATAGTTAAAATTGCCTCAAAAGTTATAAGGGAGGAATACGGTATGAATATTGAGGAGGTTTTTAAAATTGGGAGATGATTGGGAGACTTTAGGGGTATTAGACGAAATATTTCAAGTGTGCTACTTTTTGCAGATATACGCTGGTTTAAATAAATTTTGTATTAATGACGTAGTTAAGTTTAGTGGAATGGAAACTGAGATAATTAATGATTGCCTAGATAGGTTATGTAAATATGGGTATCTAATTAAGGAAGACAATGGTTACTATATCTTATCCTCTATTGGCTTAAATGAGGCAAAAAGTAGATATGAAGAGGAGTTTAAATTTTTCCACGGATCTGCACACGGATTATGCAACGATCCTAAATGTGCTTGCCACGAGAAAGGACCACTATATTGTAACCTTACCATTAATGAGAGTTTTAAGTTTAAGATAGATACTAAAAGACCATTAAGAATTAATAGTCTTCACGAGTTGTCATAAAATGCTTGATATATCAATGAGAGTTTTAGACATCAAGCCGCATCAGTTTTCAGTATCTCCAACAATTATTCTTACAGTTGAATTTAACAATAAAAATGTAGAAGAGGAGATATTGGGAATAATAGGAAAGATAGGAATCTTTATACAATACACTCAGCACTATGAGGGATACGTACAACTAGAGAGAGAATATCTAACCTCATCAACTTTTTCCACACCTAGATTTAAGGGAAATGTTAAAGTTGATATTACAGTTCCGATTACGGGTGAAATGGATGTGGCATTGCTCTTAAGGTTTAGGGAGAGAAAGGAAAAGAAATTGACCTTAGCATTTGCGATAGATGGCATGATTATTTATTATAAAGATAATAAGTTGACCTTCTCTCAATTACCACAAGAACCACCAATTGAGACAATTTATGATTTAGATTTCGATACATGGAATAATATAATAAGGACATTTTACGGAGCTGATATAATATGGATAAAAATTAGAAGAGACGTTCTGGAAAAGCTGGAGGAGCTTAAGAGAAAGAGGTTTTATCCAAGTTATAGTGAGGCTATAGAAGATCTTATAAAGATAGCTGAAAAGGAGAAAGAAAATGTGTGAAAAGAAAATATTAGTAACGGGTTTTGGAAGCCTTTTAAAAGGTGATGACGCTTTTGGTATTGAGCTTGCTAAAAGGCTAGAGAAATATGCTAATGAGTGTATAAACGTCATCGATGTCGGAAATAGCGGAATTTCATTGGTTCATGAGTTGATTTCTGATCACTTCGATGTTCTGATTATCCTTGACGCAATTAAGAGAAATGGAAAGCCAGGCAATTTATATGTTCTAAAAATCCCTTATGATAGTATACCTATAGAAGATATTAATGACTCTGTAGCCTATCTTCATGAAATAGATCCAGAGAGAGCGTTAATAATAAGCAAAAAGTTAAATGCTTTACCTAAAGAAATTTATGTAATAGGTTGTGAGCCGGAAGAGTATGAGGATTATAAAATTGGGCTAAGTAAAAGTGTCGAAAACGCCTTATTAAAGGCTGAAGAGAAGTTTAAACAACTCCTAGTTTCCATTAATGCTCACTTACTCATTTAAGAAAGTTTCTTACATAGGTATTATCTTAGAATACAAGGATAGAAATTGTTTCAATGAAATTATCCTCTTATCAACGAGAAAATTAATGTAATTAAGTTCAATAAAACAGTCCCTTAAAAATGAGGGACTAGTATTGCTAGAAATGAGTTTCTTATATTCCTCAATAACATCATATACGTTAGTATTTTCATCAACATCAATTTTAGGTAAACAATTTAACATAGGAGGGGTTAAGATAAATTTTTTACCTCCTATCCTTAACAGTTCTTCGTCTAGCGTAAAATACTTCATGTAATAATTAAATGCTTGTACATATCTTAGATACTTCTCAAGGACGTTATCTAAATACTTAAATAATATATTTTTTAGCTCGATATCATTTACATTTAATATTTTTAAATTTTCCTTAATATTTTCCTTACATTCCTTTTCATCCTCTATCTTATCATTGTTACAAATAGTCCTAATCCATATCTCTCTATCTCTTTTATCATTTATATTAAATCTATTATTCATAGTATATACTTGTAATACATGATATTTAAAAATTATCTAACCTAGTTTATAACTGAAGTTTCCATAATTCCTCATACGCTTCTTCATGACTCTTCTCTATCTACCTAATGATCCTTAGTTAAAATTTTGACCTTCCTCTTACGAGCATCAATAAGAACTCGTCCCAACTCATTTCCCATTTTCCAAAGATTTCTTTATTAGGAATTGTATCATAACTATCCTTCCAGCAATTATAAAGTTTTCACTTATTAACTCTAATCCGCTCAATCCCTCATCTGAAATGACTATTAAAAAATCTTTAAACTTAATTATGTTATAAAATTTTTTATTTTCTAACTTTTTTCATCTTGATCTAGGATAGTTGAGTTCCACAGTTACTACAAAATCTAGCATAAGGAGGATTTTGAAATCTGCAATTAGGGCATACTTTAAACTGTTATGTAGGAACATAGTACTGTTGTTATGGCATATAGTATGGCTGCTGAATATTCATGTTAACTAGACCACTTTTTATTAATCTCTCTATCTCTTTCATTGTCTCATGTTCTATTTCTAAGTTCCATAACCCTTCTCCACCCTCTATCAATAAACCTAGTGGTCCTAGAATCAGGTCTCCAATCAAAGCTTCGGTAACATCTTCTGCTTTAACCCAATTGGCCACACCAATATCTACATCCAAATAGTTTGGATATCCAATGATCTTAACTGTGAAAGCTCTGTCTGCAGCAAATAAATGTCTTAGTAATCCTTCTTTCTTAGCTTGAACTATATAGCTGTTACCATAGCCATAATATTGTGAAATATAACCTTTTAACCTAAACCACTCAGCTAAACTTTGAGCTAACTGTTGAACATTTACGTTAACTCCTTGAAAGGTCTTTCGCATACGTTTTATTATTAGATAAGATATTTAATATTTATTGTTGCCTAGGCTAAGTTCATACTTTCCATGATTACGTCACATTACTCAACAAAACGAATTTTTATCTTACTATAAATGGGAAGAAGCCTTTCATAAAGTGGTAATGTATATTACGATATTTCTTATCCTTTAATAAGACTAAATTAGTACTAAATCTACAGTATAATATGGGAGATAACTTTCTAAAACGAACCAATATTGTTGAAACTTTAAAAATTTAATGACAATTGTTGGAGGAGATTTAATCAGGATAAACTGTATAAATATTTGTTTTTATGAAAATAAGAATCTCATCTAATCCTTTCTGGAGAGTATGAAATGTCTTGAAAATTATATTCAATAGTTATCATATGATACATTAAACCTACTCTAATTTCTAAAGAACATAACATGAAATATTCACCTTCATTATACAATTGTTTAAAAATTTTCTGACTTTAAGGGGCAGTAATTTATCTTCTATAAACAATTGATGAAAACAGAATTTTTAAAAAATTTGTAAAAATACTATTTAGAAAAAAGTTTTAAATAAAAAATTCATAAGACCTTGATTTAACTTAGAATTTTTCTGTCACTAATCTTTCCAAAGGTTAACTGATATCACTAAAGCAGTATAATTTGTTGATATCCTAGGATTTTGGGAATAAAATGAGACTGAAGATAAAAAATTTTTGAATGACTAAGGAGTTACAATATTTAAAGGTTTAATTCTCTTTCTTAGACGAACCTAAAATATCTCTTTTAGGATCTTCAAAAATCACATTGATATCAATTTTCTTGTACTCTTTAAGTAGAGCTACGAATAGGAATAAGATTATTACACCTTGAGCACTCTCAAAGTAGTAATAGTATGACGTTATAGGCAGAGAAGGAAAAAATATATAGATAGGGAAAGATAACGATGTAGAAATTACTAAGATTAGGAGCATTATATTAAGTATTTTACCATATAATTTTATATTTTTCGAAATTTTCTCCACCTCTTCTATCTTTCTTGTTTTTTCGAGAACATAATTCAACTCATTCTCGATTGGTTTTAACTTCTTAATGGTAGTCTCAT
>NZ_QIMI01000098.1:0-6421 GCF_007050195.1 Sulfolobus sp. B1
TAGGCTTAATCTTAATTATGGCATGTTCAACTACTTTGTTAGTAGACCTCAGTTAGTGGCATTTATTAGGGGATACCAAGATTCCCTAAAAATATTTACATCTGGGAACATTGAAGTAGGGGAGGTAAAGAGGGTACAGAATGGGTTAGAAGGTTACTTAAATGATCAATACGACCCTTATGTCATAATAATTTATTTGGCTATGAGTTCAATCTACGCTACTCCGAATTCTTATGCTCCCTATAGACCGTCCATAAGAGCCTCAAGATACAGACCTCTGATTTATTTCCTACCTTTCATTTTAATATTTGTATTTTTATTACCCATTCCATATTATGCTGACCTTATACTATACGTAGCCTTAATAGCTTTATTTTATTATTTCTTAATTTTTAAGAAAATAAGCTAAAAATTGTTTATTGTTTGGTAAAGAGTTCAGGGAATAACACAGCTGTACTATAAATTCTGGCTATCTCCTTGATGATTTTTTCTTCCTCTTCCTCGCTTTTATAAATATAAATGCTAAAATTCGATTTATTTTTAATATTCTTAATAACTTCATATAATTTCTCAACATCATCCCTCTCCAAGTTTTCATATATAATCACTATTCCCTCACGTTCAACTACATTATACCCTAATGCCTTCATACCTTCTGGCGTTATAATATATCCCATTTCAGTCTTCTTTATGTAGTTTTGCTTCTCTAAACCCTTTATAGCCTTATATAAACCAGCATCTGTTAAACCAGTGAGTCTCTTTAATTCAGTAAATGTTTTAGGCTTTTTCACTAGACCCAATATTCTCTTCTGCGCCGGTGTCAATGTTAAACACCTTAGTTTCTATACTTCTCAGAGGTAATGAGGAGATTAGATTCTTTACTCCACCTTTAAGCCTTTCCAGTACCTCCTCTCTAGACATAGGCTTCCCGCTTAGTTCAAAGGTACCTTTGGTATAAATTATCCTTCTTGAATCTAGGTCAATGAGGTTTGAGTAAACTTCTCTATACGTTTTCCCCTCCTTTTCAATAGATTTAAACGTTGTAAAAATTATTTGCATAACTTCTCCTTTACTATCCGTTATTGCACTAATTCCCACTTTTGTTCCATTATTTAATTCAGAGGATATCACATAAGACGTAACTGAAAGCTTGTTGTCTTTATAGAAATTCAATATAGCAAATTCTGTTCCTTCACTTATCTTGAAACTTGACTTTATTTCATGTCTTACTTCCATATGGTATAGTTTACTTTACTTATTTATAACTTTTACTTCACTCAACTTAACTGTAAAATTAAGGCACATAAATGTCTGCTACACTTTCTTTACTTTTCCATCCATCATCACTAATTTCTTTTAGACCGTTATCTATATCTCTGGAATTTATTTTTATGTTATCCTCAGCTTCAACATTCTTCACGTAATTAGTAAATGCATCCAAGTAACTCATTAAAGGCGTAGAAAGATCTTGTCTCTTGAAAATTTTGCCTAAAATGTTCTGCTTTCCATTATAGACTTGTGGCACCACAACTATTCTTCTATTGGTAGAAGTTACAGCTAAAAGAAATGGTATTATTAACTTTATATCTTCATTGGAATCTATCTCGTAATAAAACGAGTTGACGTATTTATTAAAGCTAGTAATTTCCTGTTTTACTCTTTCCGCATTAACTCTAATGTTATTTATAACGTTTTCTAGATCGTTAATCTTCTCATTTAACGTGAATAGCTCAGAGTTCTTTTCCTTCTCTAAATCATTAATTTCTCCCTTATACCTCCTAATCTTATTAACATAATTTTGACCTACTCTATCCTTAACCCTTACTATTTCATTTATGACCTCATCTAAATCCCTTCTACTCTTGTCTAAATCTTGGGAACCTAGAACTCCTCCTTCATACTTTAGATTAGAAATCACGTAATTAGTTATGCTCGTCAGTAGCTTATTCTTAATGTTCTGGTCAAATTCGTTCTGTATTTCATTGATAATTTCAGGAGATGCCTTGGCTATCTCTGTCTCAACCTCATTTATCTTTTGTCTAATAAGCTCTTCATATTTCTTAGTAATTTCGTTTATCTTATCATCTAGCTGTTTCTTAAACTTTATCTTCAGATTATTTAGTTCATTTACTAGAAATTCTAAGGAAGTTATGGTACTATTTGCTTCGGTCTTAAGTGAAATTAAATTGTTACCAATTAATTTAATATCATGATCAGTTATTTTCTCTTCTAGAGTGAACATTTCATAGTACTTATCCCTTCTAGCAATCGTTATTAGCTTACTAACATCTAGATTGATAAGACCGCTTAAGCTAACTTCATTCGTACCTCGCGCATCTAGTCTAATTTTCTTAAGCTTAGATATGAAGTCATCTATATTGCTACTCTGTGCAACATCCTCTAGTATTGCTTTGTAGTCGGGATACAAGTTCCTATTAAGTTTAGAAACTAGTGTCAACGTAGAATCAAGTACTAAGAACTTTTTCTGGTCAATAGACTTTATTAGAATAGGCCAGCCAATTAATATAGCTTTACTTATGCGCTCTTTTCTCTCCAAATCTAGGTTTAATAATCCAATAGCAATTTGTTTTCCAACATTGAGCTGTCTATTCTCCTTATCTATTGCAAAAGGTAAGTATAGTACAGCCATTATAAAAAACAAAGCTTGGAGAATTTTTATTTCTGTTGCTTAGTTGATTGCTGGGAACTTTGTTGACCCAATGATTGGCGTAAGTTATATCCACAATTTTCACAGAACTTAGCACTAGGTGAGTTTATATGACCACAGCTTGGACACTTAATTGGTAATAATGAAGCTCCACAATTAGCGCAAAACTTTGCTATATCCTCATTTTCATGACCACAATTCCAGCATTTAATAGTTTGACGAGATTGTTTTGCTTGGGCCGTTTGCTGTGGAGATGATTGTTGCTGAGATATTGATTGCTGTGGAGGTGGTTGTTGCATAGGTGGCTGGTAGGGTTGATATTGTTGTCCGGGATAGTATGGTTGAGGACCATAAGGTTGCTGATTAGGATAATAAGGTTGCTGCTGATATGCTGGTGGAGCATTAGACACTATCATCATAATCATATTCATTAATTGTTGCTCCTGCGCGTATTCCTTATAAATACCATAGGCATCTATTCCTGCACCTGCTAACTCAGCTAACTTATTATGCAGTAACTCGTCCGTTACTCCAAACGTGGCCCCGGCTACTAACAATTCTTGTAACAAGTTAGCTATTCCCGTTTCAACCATTACAAAACCTGGTCCTTGACATATTCTTATAGTATACGCCTTATTCTGATCCGTTAATGTGCCTAAAATGCTAGAATGCTGAGCTTGAATCACAGCCATGTTTTGTGCTACCATGGGAAAAACTTGAAAACCTTGTCCCATCAGAAACATTTGTACTTGTTGCACTACGTATTGTAAGTTTATCGGGTAATTAACTGGAATTATTTGCTGTTGACCACCTAATCCAATTGGTTGATTACAAGCCATCATAGACATCATGGGATTTTGCTGATAACCACCGTATGGTTGCCAATTAGGTTGGCCATAATAAGGATTACTCATTGTTTTAAAAATTCTCTTACTTATTAATAAAATTTTTCGATAATCATTATTTGTATTGTCTATGTAGCTTAATGTTGATAGGCTAATGATATTTTTGTAATTAATAAATCATATTCCATAAGATTAATATTAAACAAAACCTCGAAATATCTAAGACTAAAAATGTATATACATCTTAAGGAATTTATCTACTAAGATTATCCTAGTTTAAGTATTCCTTGAGTTAAACTACGCACTTCATGCATTTTCTACGATATTATGCATAATCCATAACAATATCTTGAAGATAATTCTTCTAGTAAAAATTAATAACGCTAATATTATAGTTTAAAGCTTACTTTCTTCTTCTCTGCTTTCCAGTCCGTACTTATTGGTGGTAAACCTTTCCTACTCCTTAAATAGTTATATGCTGAAAGAGCAGCTTTAACACCTTCAGCGGCTGCCACTACTGCTTGTTTATATGGTATTTGAGTTAAGTCACCAGCAGCAAATACTCCTTCTCTACTTGTCCTAGAAAGTTCGTCAACAATTACTTCTCCCCTCTCGTTTAATTCTACAAATCCCTTTAAGAACTCTGTTTTAAGTACGTATCCCATTTCTATAATTACACCATCAACTCTTACACTAAGAATCTCGTCATTCCTCCTCACTAAAAACTTCCTCTACTTTACCATTACCTCTAATTTCTATGACCTTAGCTGAATCTATAATCTTAACGTTAGGGCTAGATAGGATTTTCTTAACCAACTCTTCTTCTCCCACAAGATGCTTAGATGAGGTTATGTAGTATGCTGGATTAGCATATCTAGAGAGTAACTCTATTGCTTCTAATCCTGGTTCACCCTCGCCAACGACCATGGCTGGTTTTCCTTTAAAGAAGGCTGCGTCACATATTGCACAATAAGATACTCCTTTTCCCTTAAACTCATGTTCTCCAGGTACATTTAGCTCTCTTGGAGTTTTACCAAACGCTAAAATTATGGTCTTACCGCTGTATTCTCCCTTTATTCCCTTAATTATGAAATCCTCTCCGTCTTGCCTTATCTCTTTTACTTCTTCACCATATATGAACTCTGCACCAAACTTCTTAGCTTGTTTCTCTATCTTTTGGGCTAGGCTTAAACCACTAATACTCTCTATTCCCGGATAATTTTCTATAAGATCAGTTAAGGTGAGTTGACCTCCTAGATCCTTTGAGATTACTAAGGTTGATAATTTCTGCCTAGAAGCGTATAGAGCTGCACTTAAACCAGAAATTCCAGCCCCAACAATTATAGTATCATATAGTTTCATATCGATTCTACAAAGTATATATACTTAATATAATAAAAAGTTAACTTAAGAAAACTAGAAAATAAGTCAACTAAGTATTAAAAATGACTACTTGTCGAACTTCTCCTTCAACCAATGCCTAACATCATAGAAATAAATGTTATCATAGGGACAAGCATCGACACATTCTCCTATTCCAACACATTTAAAGGATTTGAACTCTCCCCTCCTTATAAACCAGGCCCTCATGTCGGTTATTCCAACTGGACAAGCTTTAGCACAATCCACAGTCTTACAATTTACACAAACCTTAGGGTCCTTAACTTTCAGCCTAAATAAGCCTATACTTGATACAGCTTGGTTAAACACACCCCAATAGCAATAGCCAGTGGTTATGCACGCAAAAGTACCTAGGTAAGGTGTAGCAATAAATAGAAAATACCATAATATATCAAACCAAATAAAATATATTAGCACTGTTATGTCAGTATTAAATATTTCAAAGTGAATTACCCCTTGAGAGTTAAGGTAGGATATTATAGCTGAGATTAAAACTATTGATGATACCATTATTGCTATAACTCTAGGCATATTACCCATCTTAGAAGTTAGTAACTTCTTACCCAATTTAGAAGTTCTATTATATGTCTTTAAAGAATCATAAAAAGTCCCTTGATACATAAGTGGTGCAGTGCAAGTTACAGCACAGAGATTCCTAGACCCGAAGAGGAAGGACAGGATAGCATAAACTATATAAGTCCCTATTATCCCAATTAAAAACGATCCACTTACGGGACCTAAAGTCCCAATGCCCATTGACCACATATATGGTATATAAGGAATTTTATCACTTAGTGGAGAGAAAGAGGGTATATAAAGGGTATACAATGCATAAGCTAATATCATCAAGCTCATTCTAACCCTTACCTCCCTAACCTTCATTTCAAGCATCTTCTTAAACGCTAGAAATCCCATCTCAATGCCCATCATCACTAAGAACCATGTAGAGCCTAATACACTGCCTACTATATCTATTCCATCCCAGAGGATATTTATCGCGTTAGTAGGAGGTAACCAAGGTAAACTCAGAGTAGATTCAAAGCCAGAAATACCAGTGGAAAAAATGCCCTCAACGAAATCTAACACAGCTCCCATGAAGAATTCCATGATGAAGGTTATGAAAATTATTGTAAATGCCAGATTTGAGTTTCTTAAATAATTTCCTTTTATTGGATTAGGTCCTGCTAGTGTTCTGAAGATAAACCATACCATTCCAACGATCATGGATGCATCAAAGAGAAGTAATGAGTTAGCTAAGAAGAAATAAAATTCTCCTATCATCATCATTGCAAAGATAACAATAAGTTCTATAGTTGTGTACGTCTCTTGATTTCCCTTAAGCCGTTGACTATATAACGTATCATAGATCAGTATTGTAGACCCAATCATTATCATTGCCGAAAGCCATATAGGTATAGAATAGTTGGGGAATATCTGAGGAAACCAAGGCATTAGGCTTAATCTTAATTATGGCATGTTCAACTACTTTGTTAGTAGACCTCAGTTA
>NZ_QIMI01000099.1:0-6291 GCF_007050195.1 Sulfolobus sp. B1
CAGCTGCGGGAATAGCTGCAATAACTTTAGGGCTAAATGAGCTTTTAGGACTTGATTTACCTTTGAAAGAGCTCTCAAAAATAGCTAGGTTAGGTTCAGGTAGTGCGTGTAGAAGTATGTTCGGAGGATTCGTTATGTGGGAGAAGGGAATTAGAGAGTTCAAAAGAATAGGTGAATCATGCATAAAAGGTGATTAAATTTCATTTATTATTTACGTTTTCCTTAGCCCTCTGTAAGAGTGTTTTAAGCTGTTCAGCCTCTTTTTCTCCTCTAAATCTGCTAATTAACGAAATAAAAGTAGCTAATTCCTCTTCACTCATATTTTCTTGGATTATAGGTAATAACCTAGAAAGAAATTCCTTGTCTAAATTCTCCAAAAGCTCAATATATTCTGGTATGGTTAAATCTGGTAAATCGTTAAATAACGTGATAAGAGATGTTGAGATCTGAGACATTAGATCCCTAATCAAATTCTTAAATGCTCCTATCTGCTGTTGCTTATCTAACTTACTTATTTCCTCGACATCCTTCTTAAGCTTCTCGAGATTCTTAAGTAATTTATATTTATGAAATTCAAAGTTCACCATAGCATTTCTCACGTTTTTCGACGCTATATACCTTATTTCATCAACGTCCCTTATAACGTTAATATACCCCTTAAAGTACAAATCCTCTATTATTCTCTGAATAGTGTCCTTAGTCATAACGTAACTTAATGCTGAAAGGCTAGAGGATGGTATCCCGGCTGGACCAGCTTGGGCTATAGCTATCAGTACAATTCTCTCCTTCTTACTCAGAAAATCCATGTGGTGTATATATGGTTAAAGATTAAAAAGCTATTAAAGAATATAACGTGTGATTAAAGCAACATCACCGGGCAAAATACTTTGGATAGGAAGTTATAGTGTAGTATTTGGAGGAATTTCCCACGTATTCGCTATAAATAAGAGGGTAAAGTGCAGTATAAAAGGGAGTAATTCAGATGAGTTAATCTTTCACACCTCATATGGAGAATTTAAGAACAGAGGTAATGAGTTAATAAATTCCGTTATAGATACGTTTAAGGAAAGACTCGGAGTGGAATTAAAGGGATATGAGGTAGAGTTATATAATGATAATGAGTTCATAATTGACGGAAAAAAGACCGGCTTAGGTAGTTCATCAGCCTCAACAGTGGCATTAACTGCATGTTTTTACTACATGATAAACAATAAGATAGATTTAATGGAAATTCACAAGCTAGCTCAAATAGCTAATTATAAGAGACAGAAGGGAATAGGTAGTGGTTTTGACATAGCATCAGCGGTATTTGGAAGCATAGTTTATAAACGTTTTAATGATTTGGAAAAAATGGACTTTTATTACGAGAAATTAAGATTGAAGGGAAACTATGATATGATTTTAGGATTCACTGGTAGGAGTTCTGAGACTGTAGGGTTAGTTAAAAAATTCGTTGAGAAAAGTAAAGATGAGGACTTTAAGGAGTTGATGAAACTAATAGATGAAGAAAACATGATGGCAATAAAACTCATAAAGTTAGATAAAGTAGATGAGGCTGTAGAACACGTGAGGTTAGCTAGGAATTATTTGAACTATTTAGCTAGGAACGTGATTAGGGTTAACTTAGTTAGCGAGGAGGAAGAGAGGCTTATCAGAATCGCTGAGAACAACGGTGCTTTACTAGCATTATCGCCGGGGGCTGGAGGTGGCGATTCAATATTCGCTTTAGGTGAAAATTTACATAAAGTCAGAGAGGAGTGGAGACAAAGGGGTTTAAAAATAATAGATGTAAAGGAAGATGATGGATTAAGAATCGACGAATTGTCATGATAAAAAGAACAGCAAACCTCGCCCTTTACGGCGGGGAGGAGATCAGCCTAATTAGGTAGTGCCTCAATGTTTACCGGAAAAAACTTATTATTCAGATTTACCAGAGTAAGCGCATGGTTAAGATTCTAAGAGTAGGGAAAAAGTTCGCTATATACTTGCCTAAGGAACTTGTTGAAGAAACGAAAATTAAAGAGGGAGACTTGTTGATGGTCATTAAGGAAGGAGATAAGATTTCGCTTATTCCTCTTAAAAAGCCGACAAAATATTGGGCAGAAATAGACGCTGATGAGGCTGAAGAGGTTGGAGAAGAGATTACTAAATCACTCGGAATTAATAGTTGACACTTCTTTTCTACTCCCTTTTGTAGGTATTAAAGTTAAAGGGATAGATGAAAGATTACTGGAAGGAAAGAGGATTTATTACCCTTCCCTAATGTTAACAGAACTTATTGCAGTTATAATGAAAGAGGTGAGAAAACTCAAGTTAAAGAAAATACCGGAAGAAGCAATTAAAGGATTATTCTACATAAATAGCACTGTTAACTTCATCACCTTGGAAGACTTAAACTTAGTGTATGAAATCATAAGTGAGGGTTGGAACGATATATTCGATGCTATATTATATTCCTCATATGCTTCTACCAAAATACCATTGATAACTCTAGACAAGATGTTCTACGATTTTCTCAATAAGAAAGGTTTTAACGTTAGTGAAATCATACTTCTCTAAATTCCTAGTCCACATCATGCCAAATAGGGAAACTCATAAACCTTCCATGTGTGGACAATAATTTGGTTGTTTTGATATAAATTGAATTTTCTTTATTGTGGAAAAGTATTTTTAGGGTTAGGGCGAGAAGATGGATGGGTTTGATTTCCTAATACTCACCTAACTTAACAAGAAACACAACGATGAGATGGCTAAAAATATTCTTCTACAACACAATTTACTCGAAATCTATTGGCATATGTTGGAATAAAATTGAATTTTATGGAGGTGAATGAAATTGTTGTCCACACACTCCTCCCCTTAGAGTGTTCCCTTAGGGCGGTTCACAAGTTTACCGCCTTCACCACTTCATAGCTAGTGGGCTTTAGAGCCCGCTCCATTCGTCCAGCGATAGCTGGATCTTCAGCCAAATTACCCCTATCCCTTTTCCCTCACTCCACCCTCCTCGAGACTTGGGGATATGTACTGAGGAGTAGGAACACACTCTCATTACCCCTTTTTGGCTTCCCTCCTCCCCAATGATCTTCCTTCACTTAAAAACTTTACCCCAAGGTGAGGCTTGTCCTTCCTTTGTCAAGTTGGAAGACTTTACTACCTCACACTACCCTGTCTTTCGCAGTTGGCTAATTATGAGCTTGATGTTATGGAGATTATTTAATCGTTGACGAGAGTTAAATAGTGAATTAGTCATTATGAGTTTGGGCTGTCTTCTTCATACCTTAGGAGTAGTCTTCATGTTTACGTAACATTAAATGGTTAGAAAATTGGAGGGAAAAGGTTACACGATAAGGCATCATCCAGGATTAATGCAAGACAAGAGATTAGTAGAACTATTATTCAAAGTTTAAAGCTAGTAAGCATAGACTTCACATGGAACTCAGCAAGATGACTGAAACATTCCTCCACAATATATTCAAAATCTATTATGGTCGGGATTTAACTCATAATAAGTTTCAATTAATGGTTACTGAACCTTTCAAAGTCTCCCAGTCTCGAACATTATCTATATTTCCTCTTCACTCTATCTTTACAATCTTCATACATATAGACGTGTTAAACGAGGATAAAAAGGATTTTTGGATATCGCGGTGCTAATTTTGAATCAACTCCGTAGTTTCCACTTTTACCATTATTAATATCATTTTACCAATATTACCAATGAGAAGTTTTGCCATCTTTCTTCAACTCCACGATCGGTTAAGGCAACTAACATGATATTTAAGCTTTAACTGTCATAAAAGGCAGAGTTGAATATATGATTTATTAAGACTTTCTCAGTCGGGCAATATAAAATACGTCAGAGAGGTAATAGGTATTACGTCTATGAACTAGAAACGATAAACAGTTACGTAAAGGAAACTTACGTTGGTCCTTTAGATAAGATCGTCGAAACTTATCTCAAATTGAAAAATGGAATCGGGGGTGTGGGGGTATCCCCCACAGTGGACCGGCCGGGATTTGAACCCGGGACCTCTCGGGTGCGAGCCGAGCACTCTTCCAGGCTGAGCTACCGGCCCAATAAATAGTATAGGGAGAATGTATTTAAACTTAAACATATTGATGACTATCTTGAAGTGTAGGATTCACACTAGATCGGTTGTCAAGTTTGTTGTTAAGATAGATGTAAAATTTTAAGAATCGATTAGAGCGTAAAGTTTTATAAAGCGTGAAAATTAAGAGAATTTCTAATGGATAAAGTCATAGACCTAATATCAGAACTACCTAGTGATGCATTACTGAACGTAGTTCAATTACTTACTTTAGATACTCTCAGTAGAGTAGATAGAGATATGATTCTTTTTCAACTTGGAATAAATATAGGTCGTAATATAAACAGATCTAGCTTTAGAGGTTTGATCAACTTAATACAATTATGCGATTATTACCCTAATTTGTGTAAAGGAATAGCCAGAGGAATTTATGAAAGTGAGGCTATAGATAAAGATTTGATATTAAATTTAGGTAAATCAAGTCCTATAATGGCTAGGGAGCTTCTCGCAAATTTGGATCTCTATAAGTTTCCAGAAGTTATGAAAAGTTTAGCGAATAACGTAAGTCAACTAAAATACTTACCTAATGTTGGAAGTAATATTGCAAAACAAATAGATAAACTACCATTCGAATATAGAAATCAAATAATAAATACGTTGAAAGATAATGGAATGTTCTTATACGAGTTTTTACAAACGGTAAATTTGAGTAAAATCGATAATATTGATCAGTTTATTGGTAAAAACAAGGATATAGATGAAATAATAGGCTATAGGTTAAGTGAGTTAAATGATAAGTTAAAGGAGAGATTGTTAAACTTTCCTACTATAGCTAAGGGAGTAGGAAAAGGGTTTCAGAATCTTTCATACTATTGGAAGAGAAAAGTCATAGAAAAAGTAAGGGAAGATAAGGAATTTGCCAAAGGTTTTCTCTCATCTGTAGATCTAATATCTTTAGAGGATGAATTCGTTGAAGAAATTATAAAAGTAGCAACACAAGATGAGGAACTTTCCAAAATACTTGGAAAAAACTTTGGTGAAAGTTTTCCATCCCTAAATGAATTTTTAAAGAACGTTTCATTTAAAATTGCAGAAAATAATCCTAACTTCGCATATGGATTCGGAGAAGGAATTAGTTATTCCATCAGTAGTTTTATAAATTTCATAAGGGGGAAAAGCTATGAACTTAAAAGAGAAGAACAAGAACGTATTTTAGAGTTAGCAGATAGAGTTGATTCCTTTGCGAAGGGTTTGTTAATGAACATTAATTCTCTCTTCTTCTTTGAAAATAAGGAAAAAGTGATGACACTGGTGCTGAAGTATGATGAGTTTTTATTGCAATTTGTAGAACAAATGGGTAGGAGAATAAGTGAATTTAACCTCTCTAGACTGGTCATCTCATTAAGAGGAAAAGTTGCCTTTGAACTTGGTAGGGTGCTTTGTAGAAATTATGCCAGTCTTCCTAGAGAGAATAGAAAAATTATTTTATCTCTTTTAGATAAAAACAATGAGTTAAAGGAAGGGTTTATTGAGTGTTAATTCACTCTAGTTCCTTTCCCTTGGTCTCCTTTAACACTGCTAGAGATGCTAAAGATATTGCAAAGTATATAGCGAAGATTAATCCGAAGAAATACCAATTATTAGCATAATTCTCTCCTATTAGAGCAGCAACAACTAGCGGAGCTAATCCACCGGCGAAAGGAGCTGCCATGTGATAGCTTAAACCTGTGCCAGAGTACCTATATTTGGTAGGGAAATTCTCAGCGAAGAATGCAGGTATTATCGCATAGGATCCTAAAACTGCTATAACCATCAATAACTGAGCTAACAGTATTAGTAAGAAATTCAACTTTAACAATAGTAAAACGTAAGGGAAACTGAATATAAATCCAAAGCCAAATGCTGTTATCATTCCAATTCTTCTTCCTATTTTATCGGCATATATGGAAAACGCTATTGTTATAAATATTCCAATTAGTGAAGATATTGTAACTGATAAAAGTGCCAGGTTCCTTGAGAAATGTAGCCCGACTAAGAAGTCAACAGAATAAACTGAATATAAATAGAATCCTGCGTTTTGTGCAGCCCAAGAAGCAGCTAACAACAGAATCTTACTCCAATACTTTCTCCAAACCTCAATGGAGGGCACTTTCGAAACCTCTCCTTTTTCTAAAATGGATTCAAAGAGAGGACTTTCGAGCAATATTAATCTTATTATAATACCTACTATTGCGGCAATTGC
>NZ_QIMI01000009.1:0-25049 GCF_007050195.1 Sulfolobus sp. B1
GATGATTGGCAATGATGAAAGACTTAACGTCTTCTTTCCTTCAACGGAGACAGTCGTGTTTGGGAAGAAATACGTCGCTTATATCAACAAGGATGGAGAGATAAAGTATTTAAACATAGATGATGGAATAAAGTTAACTTTAGCTAAAAGCATAGAGGAAGCAGAAATTGTTAAGAATGAGGAAAGGATGATGTATGGGGAATAAAGATGACAACAATTTCTGTTACCGGTATTAAAGGTGGAGTAGGCAAGTCTACTATCTCGACATATTTATCAATTTTCTTTAGCAATAAATATAAGGTAATGTTAGTTGACTCAGACTTCCTAAAATATTCTAGTTACTTAGTAAAGTTATATGAAAAGTTTCTTAAGAATAAGCAGAACTTAAAAGTAACATCTATCGATTTATATAACTCCTCTTATATTGATGCTTTCGAGGGAAACAACGATTATAGTTACATAGTAGTTGATTGCCCAATTTATCCAGAGAAGGGTTGTAACGAGATTTTAAAGACTGACATAACTATATACGTTAGCGATGTAAGTTCATTAGATAGTTTATTAATGGTAGCTGGAAGAGGGGAATCTAAGAAGAGAATATTAGTAGTAAACATGGTTCCTCCTTATCCAGAGGACATAGAAAGTATAACTTCAAAAATTAGTAAGCTAAACTTTGACCTAAAAGTCGTAATTCCCTTCATTCCAAAGATCTTCATGAGTAAATTTAGAGAAATTAACGATTATAAGGTGGATATGCTAGAAAAGATAGCTGAGGCGATAGAGAAGGATAAACTTAATGGGGGAGTACTTACTCCGTTACCCAGCTTGCAAAGTATTTAGAATGTTAATTATTTCGTTCAAATCCAGTTGATATTCTGTCACGCTTTCATAATGTGGATGAGCCATTGTGATTGAATTGATTGTAATATTCCAGAAATAAACGTAATTTACTCCTTTTATATTTATAACAGCCATTAGAAGGATACTGGCATAATAGTCCTTATTAGAGGTTAAATAGCTTACATTCAAATTATAGTAGTTTCTAGTAATTGCTAACTGGAAAGTTTCATTCTGGGGGTTTCCATTATTGACCAGATTAAATTGAATGTTATTAAAAATTAATGAGATTTGCTTTATTGTATTTGATATGGTATATTTAATTGGAATAAGGTAAAGCTTAGAACTATATGGGACGTTAAAGCTTATATTATCAGTATTTACGTCACAACCATTCAGATTGAAAGTAGTCAAATGTATAGACAAATTGTATGAGGGAGAGATATAGGACTCAACATTTATAAAGCGTATTGAAATTCTTTGAGTTATATAGATAATAAAAATTGTATAGTTAGACGAATAGATATTTATAACATCTACATCAGATACATGCATTTCAGTAGGATAAAAGTATATAACGTCAGAACTTGATACGATTGTAAATATTATTAACGTTAATAGAGCAAATGGGAGTAATCGCACACATTGATTTTGACTATAAAATATTTATTTTTAATGTGGCGAGGAAGAGAAATTGCGTAGTACAATGAATATTTTGTAACAAATATATTTTATTACTGCATATTCGTTATTGGTAATTCATAAAAAGCATAAACTTTTTGAACCCCCTAAACAAAAATATCTTAATGTCGTTAGAAGAGTATAGAGCGATTCACTCCCAATTGAGAGATCAAGGTTTCATTAGAACTGATTATCCCCCAAATCCCTCAGAGATCTTGTGGAACAAGAGAGTTATGACTATGAAAAGAGAAGAGCTAGATAAACTGAAGACCTTCAGACTAAAATTGATAGTTAAATGGGCTTGGGATAATATAGAATTCTATAGAAGATACTGGAAATCAAAAGGATTTGAGCCAGAGGTCATTAAAGACTGGAGGGATGTTGTAAAAATACCTATACTTAGAAAAGAGGAGATCAGAAAAGACCTTCAGCAAAATCCTCCTTTTGGAACTATTTTCCATCCAATATTATCGAAGTATATAGGTTTTGTCGGAGCTACTTCAGGTTCAACCGGTATACCAACGTTTCAAGGCTGGGGTAGATTGGAGTTAGACTATTTTCAAGAGGGTCAGGCTAGATACTTATGGACTTTCGCTGAAGTTAAACCAACTAGGGTTTACGCAAATTATTTGAATATGAGCGGATTCTATAGCTGGGGTCCTCCAGTAGTTGAAACTGCTACAAATAGATGTGGAGCTACAGCAATAGCTGGGGGTGGAGAAACTTACTTCAGTTGGAAGAATAGACATAATCTCGTACTAAAACTATGGAAAGTTGACGTATTTGCCACTACACCATGGTTACATAGGTTAATAGGAGAAGAAGCTAAACTAGAAGGATGGGAAACTCCATTTAAGGTATTACTCCTACATGGAGGAGCTGCTGCTGAAAACACTAAGAAGAAATTGTTTAAAGTGCATCCCAATGCTCAATTGGCTATAAGCGTTTGGGGAACTACTGATGGGCATATGGCTATTGAAGTTCCAGGGTTAGAGGGACAATTAGTTATATGGGAGGATATGGAAATATTTGATATAGTAGATCCTAAAACTGGTGAACCAGCTTCTGAAGGTGAGAGGGGTGAGTTAATAGCTACCTTACTCAACCACTTCACAATGCCATTAATACGTTATAGTTTAGGTGATTACGTAAAGAACGAGTTCATAACTGATCCAGACCCCAAGTATGGAATTACTCACATGAGATTTGCTGAACCAATACCGGGTAGGGTTGAGTGGATGTTTACTGTAAAAGGTAAGTTATTATTACCAATTTATGTTGAAGATGCTGTAAACGAAATTCCAGATACTACTGGAATGTTTAACATAATTGTATATGATAATCAAATGGATAAATTGAAAATTAGGATAGAGACCAGAAGGAATGAAGTAGATGGTAAATACGATATGGAGGCTAGGGAAATACTGGGGAGTAGAATTGGCGTAAGCCCAGATGACGTTGAAATAGAATGGGTAAAGCCCGGGCAGACATTATGGACTGGTTATAAGCTTCAAGTGTTTGTAGACCAGAGGAAGAAGTAATCTAAATACTTTTTAAACTCATACCTCCTATTTTAATTAGCTCTCCTTCTTCACATGGCTTTTGCTTATTAAACTTACAATAATAGGCTAGGGTAGATGAATAAACAGAAATACCGTCATCGTCTTCATTAACATACAGTTTATAATATTCTTTATTAATACCCCTTTTTTCAACGTAACCTTTATCATAATAATTTAGATAGTAAAGTATGGCTTGCCTTTCTTTTCTTCTAATCTCCAATAATAGTAAATTGAGAGATGATTTGGTAAACTTCTTCAAATCATTTATACTATCAACGCCTTTCATTTCTATATACTTTAGTATTAACTCACTATCCACCATGTTCTCAGCAGAAATTCCCAATTCATTTGCTATCCCTTCCTTATTAACAGAGCCATTATGGGCTAAGAAGAAAATAGATGAGGAATTAGACTCTAAGTAAGGATGTGAGTAATAAGAACTGACTAAGGATTTATCAGAAGCTTGCCTAGCATGAGCAATGATCATCATTTCTTCATCGCTAATTTTTATTGGAAAGTCACTTTCAACATCGCTAATCTCTTCAAATATAGGATTTAAACTCCTATAATGAAATATTTTATCCTTCGTCAAGAGTACAAATCCCCAGCCGTCACCATGACTAGTATTATTATACAGCTTATCTTCTTTTGCTGACTTAACTAAGCAGTCTAATAATTCCCTTACTTTTCTAGATGATCGTCCGTAATATGAGAACATCCTGCACATACGTATACATTAGGGATTCTAAAAATTAAAATATTATTGAATTCACGTAATAACCAGATTATAATATAAAATTCCACGTCACGTTCAAAGTTGTTCCCTTACCAACTAACATTCTTAGCCTTATTTTTCTGATCTCCTCCCTACCTTAAAAAGCAAGGTCTATCCTTCCTTCATTACTAGGTTATATCTTAAGACTTCTACAATTTAAGCGATGAGTTTCT
Organism: Sulfolobus sp. B1; assembly: GCF_007050195.1. Classification (NCBI taxonomy): domain Archaea; kingdom Thermoproteati; phylum Thermoproteota; class Thermoprotei; order Sulfolobales; family Sulfolobaceae; genus Sulfolobus; species Sulfolobus sp. B1. Next base: position 4,029 of record NZ_QIMI01000009.1, read on the forward strand.
CAATACTAGGAGTGGAGGTATTAAGGTATATACGTGTAAAAGTCATAAACACTTAATTCACCTCCTCCTTAATTTTTACAAAGTAGGGAAAGCCTTGCCTTTTAGGTCGGAAGGAAGTCGGCCTAAAAAACCTCGAATTCTTCACTTAGAGGAAGGTTAGTGATTTTGAGATTTTAGACAAAGTCTTTTATCGCCTATAAACTTTTATTTTGAAACATAGTTTATTATATGAATAAAATATGTTGTTTCTACTTTGGTTTAAGGTTAAACAGCCCGAAAGTTTAAGTCAGAAGCAGTTAATGGAAATTTGGAGAAAAGAAGCTGAAGCAGCACTCTCAGCTGTTAAATCTGGAACTATTAAAGGGCTTTATAAGGTAAGCGGAAAGAGAGAAGTAGTTGCTATCTTAGATGTCAGATCTCATGAAGAGTTAGATGAAATACTAGAGAACTTACCAATAACTAAGGAGTTGGGACATTCTGTAACCGTAGACGTGTACCCGATACATCCTTATGAAAACTTCTATGAACTTATGAAGAAACTTACTTCATAAATTCCTTCTATGAGGTACTATTATCGCCCTTGGTATAAGTGATAATAGTTTCAAGATGTTTTATAATAAATAGTTTTAACCCTATTATCGATAGATAAATCTTTTGCCTAAATACCTGTGTTAAGAACATGGAAATACTTATTTTTGTTTGGAAATTTTACCCTTAGGAAATTTTTTAACACGCTATTTTCATAATTAATTAAGTCAAGATCTCATTAGGAGTACATAAAGACATTTCTCTAGAAAATTAGTTTAACATCCTCCTAAGTTATTAGATGTTTGGTTCATAATGTTTTTGTCTTTCCTTTATCGCCTTTTGAACATCATAAATTCACTAATACTTTATTAATAACTTTTCATTACCATATAATTAGATGATTTGAGTGGCCAGGACTGAGCAGTAATGATGATATGTTTTTATTATGATCTAATCGTTAGAAATATAAGAAAAACACAAAAATTTAAAAAAAAATCACTTTAAATTAACTATATACTCCTCTTAGCTTCACTTCTTTTGTTTCTCTAACATCTGCAATAACTCCTTTGGAGCGTCCTTCTCGCTAACAGCTCCTCTACCAGTCTTTCCTCCACCCTCATCGTAGGTGAAGCTTATCATCTTGCCAACTCTCCAAACCTTCTTTATCTTACTAATATCTACAGACTTCTCTTCTCCCTTATACTTGAACTTTACTGTTGCCATATTTCTTCAAGATTACCTTATGTTACTCTCTTAAAAATACTTTACGGTTTTAACTCAAGTATAACTTAAGGTATTTCTATAAGGTCTAAAAACGTTTAAATGCTTAAGACTACATTTTATAATGTTCAAAATAATATATACTATAGAATAAACAGTGTAAAAGCGGAGTTAAGAGAAAATGATCAGAATATGAAAAATATTTAATCGCTTTAGGAATACCAAACAAAGTTATAATATTTCTTTTCTTTATTTAACGCTCTCCATTCCTCTGGGAATTCATTTCTCAAATACTCTTCTGGAAGCCTAGAAATATCGTAAAGAGGAGCGTTTGATGAGATTTTACTTCCATTACTAGCTTCTTCTTTTTTCTTACTAATCTTTAATCCTATCATACATATCACCTAATGTATAAATATATTTTCTAATTTATAAGCTTATCTAAGAATGCTTAAAAGGGTTTCTAGATAATAAACATTAGTATTACTTTCCGATTTTGGCTTAAAAATACCAAGGAACTTGTATATTCATGAAAGGGCTTCCTCCGAATCGTTAGAAGTTTGCTTTACAAAGTTGAGGAAAGCCTCAGGGACGTGGAGGAAGTCAGACTTGAACTCCCCCTAAAGATTTTCACAATATAGTTAAACTTAATTACATGAAGATTTTTCACTTAATGGAACCATCTTTATATAGTATTCTCCTTTTAAGTTTTCAAAAATACTTAATAAAATTAGTATAAAATAAAATTTTTACAAATAGAAAAAGGTTTATGCTGTGGAAAAGGTTGTATATGTTCTTCCTAGCCAATATCCTTTCTGTATAGACTTACCTATTGTTGGCTGATCATCTAGGAACTTTGTAATCTCTAAATCAAATCTCATATTATCCTTACTTTTTACAAACTTTACTCCAGCTTTAATCAACATATTCTCTAGCAAGTATTGCCTAGTTCTGTCCAATCCTTGCAATGATCTCTCTGTAATATATACTTCATTATATTTAGCTAATTCAAAAGCGTAATCATGATATGCGTAAATATTTGAGTCAATTAACACTTTCTCCCCCTTTACTTCTGGCAATTGAGGTATTTCATAATCTGGGATAGCAGTAATACAATTATCGTCACTACACTCCCATTTCTTATTAAGTCTTATCTCTACTCCCAGCCTTTTCAATTCCTTTTCATAATAGTTTATAAGTTCACTGAATTCTCTTACCTTCCACGGATCTTTAAAGAGTAAGAATTGTCCACCTAACTTATCGTTCTTCTCATACAAAGTTACTGTAAATCCTCTTAGGGCTAACACTCTAGAGGCTTCTAACCCCATCACTCCTCCTCCAACTACAAACACTTCTCCTTTACCTTTCTCTAGAGGAGGTAATGATTCCCAGCCTAATTCTGGATTAACATCACATCTAACTTCTCTATATACTACACCCCTACACAGTTGGTTGCACCTAATGCAAGGTCTTATAGGTAGACCCTTAATGTTCTTCTTAAGCCAATAAGGATCAGCCAATAGTTGCCTACCTAACACTACAACGTCAGCTACTTCTCTAGCTTTTATAGCGTCTTCTAAAGTTAATATTGAGCCAACTAAGAATAATGGAATGTTAATTTCATCCTTAACTATTTTAGCCTCCCTTAAGAAGGATACTCTATCATAGTAGAACGGCATACTAGAAGACAATGGACCATCTCTACCTGCTGACAAATGTATGTAATCGATTCCTGCTTTCTCAAGTTTTTTGCTTATATCAGCAATAATCTCCGGATTCAATCCCTGTTCGTCAAATTCAGTAACGCTCAACCTTATTCCTACTGTGATTTTTACTTTCTCTTTTATCCCTCTTAAAATCTCCTCAACAAACCTAACACCTTCCTTATATTCATCACTCCTACGATTAGTAGCTGGAGACAGGAATTGTGCTATCAGGTAACCGTGTGCTCCATGTAACTCTATTCCATCAAATCCAGCCCTCTTAGCTCTAATAGCTGAATTAATGAAGTCGTTCTTGACTCTTTCTATATCCTCTTTACTCATTTCCCTTACTTCATCCATTATTGGTATTGGGCTTGGTGCTATTGGCTTATTTCCCCAAATAATATCCCTTCTGGTTTTTCTACCAACGTGAACTAATTGAACAAAAATCTTACTTCCCAATGCATGTATTACCTCAGTTAATCTCATGAACTTTGGGATTAATTCATCTGAGTAAAGTCCTAATTCATTCACTGAGCCCCTAGCATCGATGTTATTGACGTAAGTGTATTCCGTGATTATCAGTCCAACTCCTCCCTTAGCCCTCTCCGCTAAATATGCTATGTGAGCCTCACTAGGATATCCTTGAGGCGTGCCTAGGTTACTTATCATCGGTGACATTGCTAACCTATTCTTAACTTGAACGTCTCCTATCTTTATTGGTTCAAGTAGTGTTGACAATGACATAAGTGGAAATCTTAATAGTTAGTTAAAAATCTAACTTCATTTAGCTATAAGGTACTAAAATTAGATTGCTTTCTTTTCTATTATTCTAAGGGCTTCTTTTAAATTCCTAACCTTATCCTTAATTTCTGGATATAAGTTTTCCCTATCTAACAGTATAGATTCGATGTAGCATCTTCTAGCTCCAACATAATCTAATTCGTAGATGTCACCGATGTGAACTGCGGGATAACCTCCCTTTAAAATTGCATAACTAAATATCTTGGGGTTAGGCTTTACTGCTCGCACCTCATATGATAGTATCAATCCGTCGAAGTATTTTCTTAACTCAAACTGATCTAACAAATCCTGAACTCTGGGAGATGCATTACTGACTAAAACAATCTTTAAGTTTAAGCTCTTCAACCCCTCCAAGAACTCTACTGTGTCGTCGTAAATGAAAGCTTCACCATCTCTCAAATCAGCCCTACTTAATGCATTAAGTAATGATTCCCTTGGATATATTTTTAGATAGTAAAGAAATTCCCTCATGTCCACTGGATTATGTCCGTCTTTATTAGGATATTGGTTTTTAGCCATAGCACTTACGAAAGCTCTAAATACTTTCCTTAACTCAATATCATACCCATTATCCTTCATTACTTGATGAACCTTCTCATAGAACACTGGTTTAAAACCAACTAATGTATTACCGAAATCTACGAAAACTGCCTTTAACAAGGCTCTCATCTCATATAAGCATTATATGGTTTTATACTTTCTAATTACTTATTAGGAAAATCTTTCTCAGTTTTTATAAATTATCGGAAATTAATCTTATGAGAGATTCTTCGCAATAAAAGATCTATTTGATGAATTGTTACTCAATTGTGTGATGGTATAGGAGAAAAGTAGTGATTTCTCAATTAATCTTTAAGAATACAAATAAAATAGCTCACAAGAGAAACTATACTATTTTGACCTCCTCCCCTCCCTAAAGGGCGAGGTTTACTGTTCTTTTTATCATTGAGATATCGATGAAGGACATTATTATTTAGGAAACCTTAAACTTTACGTCTCTATCGTTTAACGTTAATTATCTGACCTTTTCTCCGTCTCGAAAGCTGATTTCCTCCCCGCCCTTAAGGGCGAGACTCTACTTATTTTGTAAGGTTTTCTTTTTCCAGTTTATAAAAGAAAACCGCGGTAATTAGCAAATAAACTAATCTAGATTTATTACTCTAATCAGCTGTATACGATAACTCCCAGAGTTTTTTATCATATATCCTGCACTAGAAGAGAGCTCTAACATAATTTGTGATAGTATCTAATACCATTTGAAATGTGTTTCAAACTACTTGTTTATCTTACTGTTTTTTCTTCAATTCCCAATATGCCTTATCAAAGGCTTGATTTATTAAATTCAATATCTCGTTAAGTTGATCGATTCTTTCAAAATGAACAATAACTGTAAATGAATTTGTACCACCGTTTTTCCCCGTAAAGAACACTTGCGGAATTTTATATCTAGCTTTAGCAAAGGAATCTTGAATATTACTGTTAGCTAGCTGAAGTAAATCGTTAGCCGGTACGTCAGCATTAACTAATAATTGATACGGGTAAATAAGTGAATTCTCTGACTCCAATTTTTGGAATACCGTGTTCCCTAGAAAAGCTGAGTTAGGTATTCTTACAAGATTACCATTTGTCGTCTTAACGTCAGTGAATAATAAAGAAACTTTTACTACTTCACCAACTATAGGAGATCCCCAAATCCATGAGGACAACGATAAGGCATCGTTTTGTTTAACCGTCCTACTAGCCGTAACCAATATTCCAGATAAAATGTTTTGAGCAATTGTCTGGACGGCTAAACCTATTACGATACCTCCTACTGCACCTCCTACTAATACTCCCGTTAAGTTTACTTTTAACGCTGCTAATATTACCATGACAAGTATTGTATAAAGGACTACATCAATTATTACCTTAATAGTTGACGCTACATTTCTCTCAACTCTATTCAGTAAGTATTGGTAAAACACGCTCTGAACGGCTCTAATAATATAATATCCTCCTACAGCTATAACTATTACTGTTATTGCAGTAAATACATCTGAAGAATAGGGTGCTATTTTAGGAAAAATAAACGTTAATGCCTTTAAAATAACTCCTGCCAGATAATCAACTAATGCTAGAACAACTAATATTATAAGGATCTTTACGTAAAAACGGTAGTTCATATAACATTAGATTATTTAACGGTTAATAAGCATACCGAATATTATATAGTAAAAATAATTTTTTACCTTATAACTTAATAAATGTAATAGTACTAAAATATTTATAAAAGCTTATATATTGGATTAAGTTAAGATAAATTATGAGTCTTACAAAGAGAAAGTTCTACACAGTTAGAAAAACCTTGTTGTGTGATAGCGGATATGGAATCTTTGAATGTGAAGATGAAAATAGATGCACATTAATTGCTTGTACCTACGTTAGCCCACTGTCAACAAAATTAAATGATCCTAATGTATTTCTACCTCAATAAATTACGGCGATATCAAACCGTTTTAATACCATACCGCACTTTATACGAAACGTACAAAATATTTTGAAAATTTTCTTTAACATATATAATCCAACAAAAATAATGCTTTAGATGAATTCAAGCATAATTATTTGGAAAGCGATAATTTGTGGAATAGTTGCTACAAGAAAATTCTTCATATCTAACCGTTAGTTTGCCACTTATTTCAATACATGACATACAACTCTGTCAATAATACGTGTAAATAACAATTTTGTTGCTTTGCTATAAATGAATTTTATTTACTGTTGAAAAGTATTTTGGGATGAGATACTTGTGTTGGGTGAAAAGATGAACAGAATACTTTCTCGCTCTCACCAAATTAGGGTGATTCTTGTCCTAGACCTTTGCAACATTTAGTTTCTCGTATATTTTATATACAATTAACTTTATTTGCCTAGCCTTTCATTCTGGTTGGTCACAAAGTTAATATGTTAACATATAAATTATTTACTGATTTAATGTTAATAGATTAATCTTTTATATTTCCCCTTACTTTACTACTACTTATGGCATCTCCTTTACCTCCAATAGCGGTAGGTTTCTTCGGTCTAGGAGTAGGATATTATGTCTATGGAGGAGTAGAATTCTTCAGATATCCTAATGAAAAGTCTCAAGCGCTAAATCACTCCTTAGGACAGTGGGGAATATGGATGCCTGGGTTTCTGCAATTCATTACTGGTATTATTCTATGGTTAGGATTAACTATTTTCAACGCGTTCCAATCTAGCCCAGTAACATATATGGCAGCGCTAGCGTTTACCGCTTATGGAGTTCACTGGTTTGCCTTAGGGATAAACAAGTACGTAGGTGGTGATGCTAGGGTTGATGGATACATGGCTATAGCTTTCCTCTGGATCTCAATAATAGGTGCTACTGTCTTCTTCATAGCCAGAGATTTTCCGGTTATGATATTGTTCATACTACTAGCCTTAGTATACATTTCAGATATACCTGCAAGTCTGTTACAGTCAGATACTTGGACCAGAGTAAAGGGATTATGGCACTTAGTCACTGCAACTTGGTTAATGTATTTAACCTTTGCTGCAGCCCTAAACTTCGCCTTAGGCTTCCATCTTCCACTTTAGAAATTATTAAATTTTTTTAATATCTTATTTTAACTTTTCTCTAAAAATAAGTAATTTTGTACATTCTTACCAAATAATATTTAACAGATTAGATATTTATTAAAATTTTAACCTATTTATGGGTTAACCTTTTAATCGTTTAAGTAAATAATTACTTGTGTCGATCAGAGTACGTATTAATAATAAAGAGTATGTGGCAAATCAAGGAGAAACCATATTATCATTGCTTCAAAAAAATGGAATTTATGTACCACATATATGTTATAATGAAGGGCTAGTACCAATAAACAGCTGTGACTCATGTCTCGTAGAGGTGGACGGCAAACTAGTCAGAGCCTGTTCCACTGAATTGAGGGAAGGAATGAACATATCAGTAGACAGTCCTAGGGCTAAAAAGGCTAGAGAGGAGGCTGTTTCCAGAATCTTAAAGTATCATAAATTATATTGTAGTATATGTGAAAATAATAACGGGGATTGTGTTCTACATGAAGCTGTGATAAAATTAGGGATAAATTCCCAAAAATACATTGATAAGGGTTATCCGCTTGACGATACTGGACCATTTTACGTATACGATCCTTCACAATGCATCTTATGCGGAAGATGTGTAGAAGCATGTCAAGATTTTGCTGTTAATGAGGTAATATGGATCAACTGGGATCTGAATCCACCAAGAGTAGTATGGGATAATGGGAATCCAATAGGTAATTCCTCGTGTGTGAATTGTGGAACTTGCGTAACTGTATGCCCAGTAAACGCATTAATGGAGAAATCAATGTTAGGCGAGGCGGGATATTTTACGTGGATGAATAGAGACTTGAAGAAAAAGGCTATAGAGGCAATCGGAAGAGCTGAGGAAAACTTCAGCCTATTAATGACCTTTAGTGAGATAGAAGCTAAAGCTAGGGAGAATCAAATTAGGAAGACTAAGACAGTATGCATATACTGTGGAGTAGGATGTTCATTTGAAGTATGGACGAAAGGAAGGAAAATACTTAAAATAGAGCCTAAACCAGAGTCTCCAGCTAATGGGATTCTAACTTGCGTTAAAGGTAAATTCGGCTGGGACTTCGTAAACAGCCCAGATAGAATTACGAAACCCTTAATAAGAGAAGGGGATAAGTTTAGAGAAGCTACTTGGGAAGAAGCTATTTCATATATTGCCAAAAGACTTAGTGAGATAAAAGAAAGATATGGCCCAGATTCCATTGGTTTCATTGCATCTGATAAGATGAGCAATGAGGAAGCTTATCTCCTTCAGAAATTAGCTAGGGGTGTGATAGGTACTAATAATGTAGATAACTCAGCTAGATATTGTCAAGCTCCAGCTACTGTCGGTTTATGGAGAACTGTCGGATTTGGTGCTGATTCAGGAACATTCAAGGATATTGAAAATGCTGATTTAATAATAATCGTAGGTCATAATACTACTGAGAGTCATCCAGTAGCAGGTAGTAGAATAAAGAGAGCCCAAAAGATTAGGGGGGCTAAGATAGTGGTAATTGATGTTAGGAAACATGAGATGGCTGAGAGGGCTGACTTGTTTATCAAACCTAAGCCGGGTACTGATGCTGCTGTATTAGCAGGTGTTGCTAAGTATATATTAGATCAAGGTTGGGAGAACAAGGAGTTCATTGAAAAGAGAGTAAATGGGTTTGAAGAGTTTAAAGAGTATATCAAAGCTTTTACACTAGATTACGTAGAGAGTGTTACTGGCGTTCCTAAGGAACAAATAATAAAGTTAGCTGAAATGATACATGAAGCGAAAAGCGTATCAATATTGTGGGGTATGGGCGTAACTCAACATCTGGGTGGGGCAGATACTTCAACAATTATCTCAGATCTTCTATTGATCACTGGAAATTATGGAAGACCTGGAACTGGAGCGTATCCAATGAGAGGACATAATAATGTGCAAGGAGTAAGTGATTTTGGATGTTTACCTAACTATATGCCAGGCTATCAGAAGATAGATGATGAAAATGTGATGAGAAAATTTGAAGATGCGTGGGGAGTTAAGCTAAATAGAAAAGTAGGTTTACAAATCCCTCAAATGATTGAGGGGGTATTGGAAGGAAAAATACACGCTTTATATATAGTTGGTGAGGATACAGTAATGGTTGATTGTGGAACTCCTCTAACAAGACAGGCATTAGAGAAGGTTGACTTCCTTGTAGTTCAAGATATGTTCATGACTGAGACTGCTAAATTAGCTGATGTTATATTACCTGCAACCGCAAGTCTAGAAAAAGATGGTACTTTCGTTAATACGGAAAGAAGGATACAAAGGTTTTATAAGGCCTTAGAACCTTTAGGTGAGTCTAAACCAGATTGGGAGATTATACAAATGATCGCTAACGCTTTAGGAGCTAATTGGAAGTATAAGCATCCTTCAGAAATTATGGATGAGATAGCTAGGTTATGTCCAATATTTGCCGGTGTTAATTATTCAAGACTAGAAGGATTTAAGAGTCTTCTATGGCCAGTAAATGAAGATGGGACTGATACTCCATTATTGTACGTAAATGCGTTTGCAATGCCAGATGGTAAAGCTAAACTATACACCTTGGAGTGGAAACCACCAGAGTTAAAGGATGAAGTACATAGAATTACCGTAAATACGGGTAGGATATTGGAACACTTCCATGTTGGAAATATGACTAGGAGAGTACAAGGTATAATGAAGAAAGTTCCAGAGACATTTGTGGAAATATCTAAGGAATTGGCTACAAAGTATTCAATAAAGGATGGCGACTTAGTTCTAGTGAAATCAAAGTTTGGCGGAGAAATAAAGGCAAGAGCCATAGTAAGTGAGAGGGTTCAAGGAGAAGAAATATTCATACCACTGTTCGCTTCTGATCCTTCAAATGGAGTGAATAACTTAACCGGACAAGTTTTTGATAAAGGTAGTGGTACTCCAGGGTATAAAGATACACCAGTAGTTATTGAAAAGATTGAAGAAGGTAAAGGAAAAACACCATTACCTTTAGATAATTGGAGATTTCATGTAAAAGAGAGAAAGAGACAAATTGGAATAGAGGTGGAGAAAAAGTGGAAGAGGGAAGAGTTCAAACCATTGACGGAGTAATCGAGAGACTAATGGAAAGTGGAGAAGCATTAGAGGAGTTATTAAAGCTCATAGACATGCTTCATAAATCTGGGATACTGCCATTATTAGTGGGGATAGTGAGCAAGCTAGATGAAAACTTAGCGTTTCTATCTGAACAGAACGCAATGTTAATAAGGAACACTAACGTGATATATTCGGTATTAAGCGGGAAGGAAAAGGTGGAGGATAATATTAGTTTAGGCGATTTGCTCAGACAGTTAAATGACCCAGATGTGAAAAGGGGATTATTTCTAGTCCTAAAAATACTAAAGGCGATAGGCAGTGCAAGTAAAGAAGGTTAATGTTAAGAGAGTAAAGGATAGCGTAGATACGTTAGATGAAGATTACATTGCAGAGGAGGAACCGTTAGAGATAAAGTTATGCGATAAAGATTGTGAAACCTTTGCGATAATAATGAGAACGCCAGGTAATGATATAGAGTTAGCTTTAGGTTTCTTATACTCTGAAGGGGTAATTAACAATTTGGATGATGTAATAGATATTGCCCAAAAAGAACAAAATATAATATACATCTGGCTTAACAAGAAGAACAACGTCAAAGTAAGGGACTTGATAGTGAATTCAAGTTGTGGTGTATGCGGCAGAGCTTTTCTATACACTATAAACATCATAAAGAGTGACGCTAAAGTGAGAAGAGATGTAATTTTTTCCCTACCAGAAAAATTGAGAGAAAGACAAAATATTTTTAATGTGACCGGAGGATTACATGCAACTGGATTATTTACCTTGTCTGGGGAATTAGTATATTTGTACGAGGATGTAGGAAGACATAATGCAGTAGACAAGGTAGTAGGGAAATTACTGTTGGAGAGAAAAATACCCTCAACCTCTTATATAATGCAAGTGAGCGGAAGGATAGGATATGAGATAGTTAGTAAGGGGATAAAAGCGGGTATTCCGATAATTTGTGGTATTTCTGCACCATCCAGCTTAGCTGTCGAGATTGCTAATACTGCAGGAGTTTCGTTAATTGGATTTTTAAGAGGAAGAAGTTTCAACATTTATACCCATGAAGAGAGAATTATCTAACCTTAGAGAGATGCCTTTACTGTGGTTTGAAGCGCTCTTCTCTACGGGAGTCTATTAAAGAACTGACTTCCTCTTTCGCCCTAGAGGCTTGTCTTTGTCAAAGTTTAAAACTGATATGAACTAGTTGAGGGAATCTTTTTAAGCCACGCCTATGAGATGAAAATATGAAGTATACCTATCCTCTAAATGAAATAAATCTTTCAATGATCTCAGTAGTTGGAAGGAAAAGTGCTTATTTGGGGGAGCTATATAAAATGGGCTTTGATATACCTTACGGTTTCGTGATATCATCAAGAGCGGTAGAGGAGTCAATAAAGGACATCAAAGATGAGATAAGTTCAATATTATCTTCAGTTAACCTTAATGATACTTCAGATTTAGAGAGAAAAAGTGAGTATATTCAAAAGATGATAATTAATACCAAATTACCAGAGGACATGGAAAAGGAGATATATGAAATGTATGATCGACTAAACTCGAAGTACGTTGCTGTGAGAGCAACTGTGACATCTCCTTTAAGTGGTTCCAGTTTCGCTGGTGAATATGAAACTGATTTGTTTGTAGATAGAGAAGAACTCATAAAAAGCGTTAAAAGAGTAATTGCGTCTTATTTCAATCCTAGAGCTGTGGCTTATAGAATTTTAACCCAAAATTCTACAAAGATTGCTATATTAGTCCAGACGATGATTAACCCAATCGTAGCTGGAACGTCTTTCTCAATTCACCCCATAACTGAGGAAAGTGATTACGTTTTTATTGAATCGGCCTTTGGGCTTGGAGAAAGCGTAACTAAGGGAATGGTAACACCTGACCAATATATTGTAAGCAAATCAACTAGATCTTTAGTTAGCAAAAGGATATCAGAGAAGAGTCATAAGCTAGTCTACGATTTTGAAGGTAAGAGAATTAGGAGAGTAGATCTAAATAGAGAAGAGGGAATAAGGGAAAGTTTGAAAGACCAAGACGCGATTAGAATAGCTAACATGACGATAGCTATCGAAAATATATTCAAAAGGAATATAAATATAGAATGGGCCATGGATGATAGAAAAATATACTTACTCGAAGTGAGGGGTGTAAGAAGATTATATCCAGAGTTTTAACCATATCTAAGAGCTATTCCTAAACCGTATCTAGGATATTTCCACAATATATTGGTATAAGGACAAGCTATTCTGCAAGCCCCACACTCTACACAGTTCTCATAAGCTACTACTATTTTATCATTTATCCAAGAGTACACGTTAGCTGGACAGACCGCTATACAAGGCTGTGGTACCCCATTTACTTCTGCACATTTAAGGCATTCACTAGGATTAATTATAGCTAAATGAGGTTTCTCATCTTTCTTATATCTTAATGTATACAACTTCTCTTCAATTCTCATGACTTTAACACCCCCATACCTAGTAATAAATGCTTAAATATTCTTGGCATATCTAACCTCACCTTTGAAACATCTCCATAAACCCAAGAGTGTAATAGTTCATTAATAGTTCTTACGTAATACTTAAAGTTTTCTTCTTCGATTAACTCCTTTACTAATGGCCTACCGTTAACTACGTTTCTTATTTCCTTACTTCTCATTAATTCAGACTCATATCTCCTACACTCGTAACTCTCCAATGCAGCCTTTCCCGCTATAACGCCAGATGATATGGCAGGACCTATCCCATTGAAGGTTAGTGGATCTACAAGACCTAATGCGTCACCGGCAACATATACTTTATCTACACAAGCTCTAAACGAGGGAAATCCATGCTCTGGAATTACCTTAGCTGAATACTCCCTCAGTGAACTTCCCTTAACTAGCTCATTAAACCCTATTCTCTCTTTTACCTCATCTAAAACAGTATAGGGACTCATCTTCCTCCTTATTAAAATAGTAAGTGGAATTCCCACACCTATTGCTATAGCATCCTTATATGTGTAAAGGAAGCCTGCGTATGGAACTGGATCTACTCCTAATATTCTCCAACTTTCTCCTTCATCATCAGCCTTAAATCCAAATCTCTTATTTATTTCGTCCTTATTCAAGCTATAAACCTCTTTTACGGCTTGAACAGCTTGATCTGGCTTTAAATCTGGGCGTATTCCAGAACTTATAGAAATCAGTGCATTTACTCCCTCAGCTAAAACTATTCTATCAGCTTTTACACTACCTCTATCAGTAATTACCTTATACTTCCCATCGCTATCTCTTTCTAGTCCAAGTGCGGCAGTTTTAGTAATGAGAAGTGCTCCAGCCTTTTCAGCCTGTTGAGCCATCCACTTATCTAATTTCAGTCTAGTTACATTAGCTAATCCAGATTGTACATTAACACTTATATTTGTCTTATTCGAGTCACTAAGGAATAATAATTTAACGTTTTTTACCTTACGTTCTATTGGGATCGATGATATATCAAAAGCTGATTGAACGTCTTCTAGCCTTATCATGGCTCCAGAAACGTTCTTGGATCCAGGCTCAGGACCTCTTTCTAATAGTAATACTTTAGCTCCTCCCTTAGCAGCAGTAATGGCAGCTGAGGATCCAGCAGGACCTGCTCCTACCACAATTATGTCAAACTCCATTTCCCTTCCCCCTCTCATTTCTCAGCAATTCAGCCATTTTTGGAACAATCTCAAATATATCTCCAATAACTCCAAAATCACAGTTTTCAAATATAGGCGCAGATGGATCGAGGTTTATAGCTCCTATCTTTCTTGAAGATAATATACCCACTAAATGTTGCACAGCCCCAGATATACCTAAAGCAATATATACTTTAGGTCTTATAGTAGTACCGGTTTGCCCAATTTGCCTATCCTTAGGATACCATCCCATATCCGCCAGAGGCTTTGAAACTCCCAAAACACCGCCTAATAATGAAGCGAACTCCTCAAACATCTTTATGTTCTCTGGGCTCTTTATTCCTCTTCCAACACCGACAACTATGTCAGCTTCCGCTAATACATTTCTCTTCTCTATCCTCTTGTAATCTAATATTTTCAACCTAGTGAAAAGGTCATCTATTTCTTCCCTTACTAATTCACCTTTCTTTCCGGGAACTCTTGGCAATGGCATGAATACTCCAGCCCTAACTGTAACCATGACTGGTCTATGCCTAGGGCATATAATGGTAGACATCTCCTTTCCACCAAAGTCTGGTCTAGTTGATAATAATACTCCCTTATCATCTACGTCAAAGTTAGTACAGTCAGCTATTAATCCAGTATTAACTTCAATTGCCGTAGTTGATGCTAATTCCCTAGCATTCCTCGTACCAGGGAAAAAGACTGCCTCTGGTTTATACTTTAATATCATTTTTGAAAGAGCTCTAGTATATATCTCGTTGTCGTACAAATCGTAACCCTTAGTTTCAGCTAAGTAGACCTTATCAGCTCCATACTCAAAGACCTCTTGTATAATACCTTTAGTAGCTTCTCCACCAACTATCACAGCTGACATCGAAGTATCCATTAGATCAGCTATTCTTCTAGCCTCACTCATTATTTCGAACGATGCCCTATTCGGCTTTTCCCCTATGTGATCTATGTAAACCCATATTTCCGAATTTACCTTCACCTTTGCCTTGGGTTTAGTGTATTCTTTTAGGCTACTCTCCTCTTCTTTAAGGGATTCAAAAATTTTATCTAAGAACCATTTTGCTGCCTTTTCTACATCTTTCTTACCATCAATTATTTCAGCTTTCCTAGTCTTCGGTGGAGGACTAACTTTAATTACCTTAGTTGGGGAACCGGCTAAACCAATTTTTGTAGGGTCAGCCTGAATATCGTCTTTATTCCATACCGTAATTTTAGTCGTTTTAGCCTTAATTAGGCTCATGATGTCAGGCTGTCTAGGCTTGTTATTTGGAGTTTCCAATACTGTTATTAAAGCTGGAATTGGAGCCTCTACTACTTCTTCGTCAAATTCTGTAGTTCTTACTGCAACTATCTTTTCCTTATCTATACTTTTTATTTGACTAACATATCCTATAACTGGTATTCCAAGCCATTTAGCTGTTTGAGGACCAACCTGTTCAGTTTCTCCATCTACAGCTCTCCTTCCAAATACCACTAGATCAGCCCCACCAAGTTTCTGAATAGCTCTAGAAAGTGTATATGAAGTAGCCCAAGTGTCAGCTCCTGCCATAGCTCTATCACTAATCAGATATGCCTCATCTATACCCATAGCTAATGCTTCTCTTAATGCAGTTTCTGCTTGGGATGGTCCCATAGTGATAACTATTGTTTTTCCTCCATATCTTTCCTTCAGCCTTACAGCTTCCTCTATAGCATGAAGATCTGGAGGATTAATTACCGCTGGAACTCCTTCCCTGACCAAATTATTAGTTACGGGATCTATTCTCAAGTCGTCAGCGTCTGGAACTTGCTTAATAGAAACGACAATCTTTAGCTCAGCCAACTCTGATCTCAGTTAAATATTTTCTTGATAGTTTTTAAAATTTCGTAAGATGGTATAACGATAAAAAGCAAAAATATAACTAGTATAAATTTTGAGTATAAAACTATGAGTTGCCATTTAAATAATTCGCTTGAATAATAATTTAGGACTATGATACTGATCTTAATCAATAATAAATCGTTTATGAATATTTGTATTTACTACTAGAAATTAATTAATTCAATTAATACGAACTAAATAGTAGTACTAATTGATTAGTTCAAATTAAGATTGTAAAACATGAATTTCATTTATTTATAATAAGATAAAGGAAAAACTTAATTTAGTTATTAGAAACGTATTCTAAATACTAAAATCCTTATCCCCATAAAAAAACGTAGAATAACCAACTAAAAATTTAATTATGGGAAAAAATTACCCTACCTTTCTCTCATTTAGTATGTCGTCTATTTGTGTAGTTGGCTTCCCTTCGTACTCAATTGCATCAGTTGCAGGAGGATTATCCAAATATGATGGAGATCTTTCAACTATTCTTTGCTCGTACGTTGATACTAGTTCATTCTGGAAGAACACTCCTATTGGAATTCTCTCTCCCCATTCCATGCTTCTTGTAATAGCCCTTTTCATTTTTTCTTCGATTTCCTCAGGCTTTTTAACCACGGGATCCCAGCTTGGATCATCGTCTAGCTTGTATACCCTCTTATCATAATACTCTTTCGTATGTATGTCATTATATGTCGGACATGGTTGTAACACATCGATCATAGCTAATCCCTTATGCTTTATGGCCTTCTTAATTAGTTCTTTAAGATGTTTTACATCATAAGCATATCCTCTAGCTACGAAAGTATAACCTGCACTAATGGCTAAAGCTAAGGGATTTATGTCACTATTAATGTTAGGTTTTGGTAAACTCTTAGTCTTAACGCCCAACTTCAGAGTTGGTGCAGCTTGTCCTTTAGTAAGTCCATATACTCCATTATCGTGAACTATTACAGTTATATCCACATTTCTTCTTCCAGCACTTACGAAATGCCCTACACCAATTCCTAATTGATCTCCGTCTCCACCATTTACAATAACCTCTAATGATGGGTTAGCTAATTTTACACCTATTGCAAAAGTTAATGCTCTACCGTGGAGAGTATGAACTCCGCTTACTGGTAACCTTATGAAATGAGGTATTTTTCCAGAACATCCAATACCGCTAACTATAACAACTTTCTTTGGATCTAACCCTAGTTCTTGTAAAGCTTGTTGTTCAGCACTTAAGATACCGAAGTTACCGCACCCAGGGCACCAGTCATTCCACTCTACTTTAGGCCCCGCCATGGAGGAACACCTTCTTTTCACCTTTTTGAATAACTGCTTTTATACCTTCCTTTACTTCATCCCTCATTATGGGTCTTCCATTTACCTTTAATATATAATTGGTTGGCTCAATCCCTGTGAAGAGCTTTAAGAGCATACCAGCTTGTCCGAAATAATTACTTTCTACATCTATAATGATATCCTTACCACTCAACAACTTCTTCATGAGATTCTTGGGGAATGGATTAAACATCCTTAGTTGAATCATTTGCAATTTTATTCCCTCAGCTTCCAACTCCTCCATCGCATCTAATATAGCACCTTTTGGAGAACCCCAGGTTATAATAGCGGCCTTTGCGCTACTATCTCCATAAATTTTAATTCTATCCTCCTCAGGTATTTCCTTGTCAGCAGTGTCTATTTTCTTAATTCTCTTTATGTACATTTTTTCTCTGTTTTCTCCTGCTTCAGCAATAAATCCGTACTCGTCGTGTTCATCTCCAGTATAATGAACTCTTCCAAAGCCCAATGGAGTAAATGGAGATATTCCGTCTTCAGTTATTTCAAATCTTTTCACATCTTCCGTCCCTTTAGCGATGTAAATCTTTCCTTTCTCTATCTTTATATTCTCCATTCCTAGGAATTCCTTAGGAATAATTGAGTATGAGTTGGCTAATGCCTTGTCTACTAAGTGAATTACCGGCATCTGATATTTCTGAGCTAAGTTTAATGCCCATATCGCATCTTGAAAAGCTTCCATATGATCACCAGAAGCTATTACTATTTTTCCAAACTCTCCATGACCTGCATACATAGCAAACATTAAGTCTGCTTGAGAAGTCCTAGTTGGTTGACCAGTAGATGGGCCTCCTCTTATATAATAAGTTACTACTACTGGAACTTCGTTCATTCCAGCCCATCCAACTCCTTCAACCATCAAAGAGAAACCTGGACCAGACGTTGCTGTGGCTGCCCTAACTCCAGTCAAGGCTGCACCAGATGCCATATTTATAGCTGCTAATTCATCTTCAGTTTGCACTACAACTATTGTGGATTTTCTCTTCTCTCCAGTCTTGGGATCAACTGTAAAGACATTTTGATGAGCTTCGATGTATACACTTTCATCACTAGCTGGTGTTATAGGATAATAGGTTTGGAACCTTAGTCCTCCATATATCTTACCTATTGCTACTGCAGTGTTCCCATCAATATTTATTTTCTCCTTATTATTGGGGATCTCTTGTAAGTTATATACGGGCTGTATATCAGACATTGTGATTTGAGAAGCAAGGGAGTTTATCTTAGAAAACAATTCTTGTTTAAACGTTCTCCTTATTGAATTGTATAAGTGCTCTTCTTTTAATCCTAGTAGTTTATAAGAAGCTGCAATGGCAATAGTATTTTTAGCCCTATCAGCTACACTCAATTGAACCTTTGCTTGATCAGCCACTTTCTTTAAAATCTCTTGATAATTAATCGGTATTACCTTAATCTTCTTCTCCTTTTGCAAGTAGCTTACAACGTCCTTAACGGTCGTGCCATAGCCTTTTTCCTTTAAGAATGATATTACTTTCTCAGCAATTTCCCCTTCCATGCTCTGTACTTGTTCTACTTTAGTATTCTCGACTTCTGTATTATAAATTAAAACATCCTTTACTTCAGTAAAGTGCTGAAAGACAGTCTCTGCATCAAAACTGGCGAGTATTTCGACTTGTTGAGCAATACTTCTAGGCGGTTTATCACTAATCGTTAAATTAAAGTAAGAGTGTCTTCCTTTAATATTAGAATAGTATTCTCTGTTTCCATAAATGTAATAACCATTAGCAGCAACAGCATTGCCGAAAATATTGGCAGAAGTATCGACACCTGCTCCTTGCGCACCTCCTATCATCCAACTAATTCGCATCATCTATCAATATATAATTATAAATTTTAGGGTAAATAAGAGTATGCCTACTAAAGATATAAATAAAGATTCTAATGTTTATAAACTTTATAAAAAAGCCCAACTATAACATTAAAATGATTTAACCCTAAGAACACTACTTATATTACTTTTTGTAACTAATGATAATATTAAGCATATCTGACTTCTAAGATCTATAGTTTTCAAGGACAACACTAAGAGATCCAATAGAGTATGGATAAGTATTACATGACAAAACGAATGACAAGCCTCGCTTGGGGTTAAAGCTTTTAGTGAAGGAAAATTGTTGGGGAGGAAGACAAATAAGGGGTAGTAAGAATGTGTCCTTCCTCCTCAGTACATATCCCCCAAAGTCTCGAGAAGGGTAGAGTGAGGAAAAAGGGATAGGGGGTAATCCGGTTTAAAACCCAGCCATTGCTGGACGAGTGAAGTAAGTGTTGAAGCTCACTAGCCACGAACTGATGAAGGCAGTAAACCGTAAACCAGTGAACCGCCCTAGGTGAACCTTTAGGATGGGGAGGAGGTCAGTATTAAGCCTTCTTCATAGCTCCTCTTATATTTATAGATTAGTATAATCTGGCCTCTCCTCTCCACCCTAAAGGGCGAGGGTTTCCCCGAGGTATAATTCATTAATCTTCTTTAAGGGAGTTACTCTGTGTTGACGCTCCCCTCCAGTATTGCGGGAGAAATCAGCTCCTGCTCCTCATCTTCTTGAAGTTGACCAGGTTAACTCCCTTAAAGAAGGGTAAACTTAAGGATTTAAAACCTTTCCCCGCCTTAAAAGGTGAGGTTTGCCGTTCTTTTATCAAAGGATTTGTCTAAAGTTAAACCTTAAATATTTAATACTTTTTTTATTCCATTAGTACTTCTACTTCCTTTTCACTTAGTCTCATTTCGCCATAAACTTCGTCCTCTAGAAAAGACATCTTAAACCCTAATTTTCTGCCTATTTTTATCATTGGGGTGTTCTCAGGGAGTGTGTAAAATTTTATTATCCTTAGGTTAAGTTTTTTTGCTTCTTCGATCAATTTTTCTACTAATATAGTTCCTATTCCTAGTCCCCTATAATTGGGATTTACTACTAAGGAGAATTCTCCATCCTTATGCAGAGTAGCTTCCCCAACTATTTTTCCTTCAACTTCAGCTAAATATGTAACGTGATCATTTCCAGAAGCTATTTTCTTCGCATCATCTTCAGTAATCCTATAAAGGTGAAAGAATCTTAAGTATAAATCTTCATCAGTTAGAGAGTTATATAGCTCATATATTTTTTGCCAATCTGATTCATTAGCTTTCTTAAGCTTAACTTGTTCTGGCATCTTACTTATACTTAACAATACAAGTTTAAATATATTACTGTAATGTTTAATCCTACTCACTAAAGTTATTATAAGTAAACACTTTTCAATATAAAGGTAATTTATCCGATTACTTTTTAATCTACATCAAGAAAATTTACAAGTTTTACAGTAAGGAAACAATACATTTAATAATTTAATCAAGCATTCCTCTCCATTTCTTTCTTTACATTCAAATAATCTATATCCTTCACGCATAGCTATTTTTACCTTCTCTTCGGACAGATTTCTTACTATTAAGATGTCAAAATTTTCTTTATTCGGGATCCTTGATATTATTCCAGAATCGCTTATCAAATACCACTTATCGTCATCTTCCTCAAATCTAACTATGAAACTAACCATAAATACGAGTATAATTTCTGGAATTTAAACTCCTTCTATTATACTCATTTATAAAGATTACACGTAAAAACTTCCCAGTAGATGAGGTTCTCCAAATCGAATAAACTATACTTAACTTCCTTCCCATCACAAATGGTTTTACCTCACATATTTCG